>NZ_BAAILO010000001.1:0-378 GCF_054589115.1 Cupriavidus sp. 8B
TCGTGAGACACATGCATGCTGGGGTCCTCGGGCCACACTCGCTTAAGGATACCGGCGATCTGTTGCGGCGACCACTTCCAATCCAACAAAGTCAGCACCGCGCCCCACCGAGCGTGTTGCGGATCGAGCTTCGCTACCGGGCGCGCCTGATCCCGCCGCGCCTGCCTCATGGCCTGCGCCGGCAGGCTCGCGTAGCCACGCAGCGCACAACTGTTTCGCCTCAGTTCACGGCTGACGGTGCCCGCACACTCGAACCGCTCTGGCTCATGCTCGCAATCGTCATGCGCTCCTCAGGCTGAAGTTGTTGGTACGAAGTTCTGCTTTGCATCTGAACACCTTACCCGAAGCAAGGTGTTGCACTTCAGATTTGAGGCCGCC
>NZ_BAAILO010000002.1:0-3538 GCF_054589115.1 Cupriavidus sp. 8B
GCGCTCCTCAGGCTGAAGTTGTTGGTACGAAGTTCTGCTTTGCATCTGAACACCTTACCCGAAGCAAGGTGTTGCACTTCAGATTTGAGGCCGCCCTGGATCTGGCTCTTCTCGTCAACGCACAACACCATGGCCTTGAGCGGTGGGTCGAGGTACAACCCCACGATATCGCGCACCTTCTCCACGAACAATGGTGCGGTGGAGAGCTTGAAGGTCTCCTGTCGATGCGGCTGCAGCCCGAAGGCACGCCAGATACGCGCCACGGTCGACTGCGACAGATCCGCCGCGCGAGCCATGGTGCGCGTGCTCCAGTGGGTGGCGCCGGCTGGCACGGATTCGAGCGTCTTGGCAATAATCGCATCCACCTGAGCATCACCGATGGTCCTCGGCGCCCCTGGGCGCGGAGCATCAAGCAACCCATCCAGGCGATCCGCGACGAATCGCGATCGCCACTTGGAGACCGTATGCACGTCGACACGCTGCCTTGCCGCGACGGTCTTGTTGTCCAGGCCTTCAGCGCTAGCCAGCACAATGCGCGCGCGCAAGGCCAACGCCTGTGCCGTCTTGCGCCGCATCGTCAGCGCCTTGAGTCGCTCACGTTCGAGCTCACTCAACACCAGTTCTGCCTTCGGTCTTCCTCTAATCGCTGCCTCGCCTTGTGCTTGCCTTCAATGCAGAGTACAAGGCGATATCAATAATGCAATGAATTTCTGACTCAGGACACTAGGTTGCACACGCGTCTTGAATATCGGCGGAGATCGTCACTTTGGGCCCGGCGGTGCTTCTTGTGTCAGGCAATTCCTCACGCGCTTCGGGGTCCGTCGGCCGCGTTCCGCCATCGCTGTGGCGCGTGAGTTCGCCAGCTTGCGGCTCGGCGCGGTCGCCTAGACTAGGTCGTTGACAGCTGCATCGCTCGGATATGTTGACATTTCAAATGCTGCGCTCGGATGGGTGACCTGGGACGGCTCCGGGGCGGACGGCTAACAACGGCACGTAAGATAGTTCCTCAGAAGCTTCGTTGTCGCGACGAGCAGCCGTAGGTACTATTTGTTCACGAATGCTATGCGGCCAACTACATTCGTCGATCGCACCTAGGCGGCAGCGCTGCGACGGCTGTTGGACGTCAGCCCGGGGGGATCGCAGGGTGCGCCCTTATCGGTACTAAGTTGGCCACCTCGTTCTAGGAATGCGGTGTCGAATGGATGGAACATTTCAGCAGCGGACTTCTGTTGCTGCTCGCGGGTCCGGCACGCCATATCGAAGTGCGTTCTCTGAGGGAGGCGCTTGAGCTCCTGGGTGCTCGCCGGCGACGTAGTTCAGCGGGAAGCGCGCAACGTAATCGCCAGCGTTCGCAGCGAGCGGCCCACGAAGACCCCGGAAGGGACTTCCGTACGCGTCGGCGGGGCACTTGTCAGCTGAGTTTTTCTGACCCCCTTTCCGCCGGATCCATTCGCTACTAGGCGAGGCGGGAGCGTGGCCACGATTGGCGCGGTGTCCGGATGGGGGCGGGTGATGCCAAATGGGGCGTTAGCGGCGTGGCTACGCCTGCTGTCCGCGTCAACGGAAGTTGTTCTTCCACTCCCGCATTAGCGAAAATGCATCGATCCGATTCTGCACCGCCAAACCCAATTGCTGAGTGAGTCTGTCCTGGATCGGCTGCTCGCCTACCCGTAGGAACGGGTTGATCGCGCGCTCTTGCGCGATCGTCGTCGGTAGCGTCGGAATCCCCCGAGCGCGGCGACTTTCAGCTTCGCGACTCCACTCTTGCAACTGCACATTTGTTGGCTCGCAAGAGAGTGCGAATTTCACATTCGAGAGCGTGTACTCGTGAGCGCAATGCACGTAGGTCTCGCCGGGTAATGCGGCGAGTCTGTCAAGGGACTCGAGCATTTCAGCCGGCGATCCCTCAAAAATCCTTCCGCAGCCGCAGGAGAACAGCGTATCGCCACATAGCAGATGGGGACGGCCATTTGAGTCCGACGCGTGAAAATACGCGATGTGGTCCCTCGTGTGACCAGGTACCGCGAACACTCTGAATTTGCTCCCCGGGTTTTCTATGGTGACGAGATCACCGTCGGTTAGGCCGTGGGTAACAAATGGGAGTTGGGCGATTGAAGGTCCAAACACGGGGACGGGCTTAATGCCCAGAAGCTCTGGAACGCCAGCGACATGGTCCCCATGATGGTGTGTAAGAAAGATAGCGGTCAAATTCAGCCCGGCTTTTAGTAAATAGTCCACGACGGGGGCCGCCTCCCCTGGATCGACGACTATCGCGCTATCTCCGTCGTTCAAGACCCAGACGTAGTTGTCACCAAGCGCGGGGACCGGCGTGTATTCGAAATGCTTCATAAGGTGATATCGGCACAAGGGTGCCTCGGATGACAAGAAGTTATGGAGAGCGTTGGGAGGCCGTCCCGGTTTCGCGGCGGACCGTCGCACGGTCCGCGCAACGTGTCAAAACGTGAAGGTGAACGGCGCCGCCTGCACGCAACGCCGGGGACACGTCAGATGAGGAGAGCCTTCTCAGGGATCGGACATAGCTCGGAAGCATCGGGACGACACGTAGTCTGGATTGATTTCAGAGTACAGCGCCACTTCGTCCTGCCCGATCGCGTCGTAGCGGGCGGGTATCGGAAGCGTCAAGCTTGGATCGCCGCTGGAGCCTGGCAGATCATTGTTGTGCATCTTGTACAGATCAACCAGATAGTCGGGCAGATTGAAGCGCAGGCCAAACGCCGCTGCGGTCTCGTTTATGGCGTCGCTCAGCACCGGAAAGTCGAGCTCATTGTCGCGCACGGACCTGCGGCTGTTGACGGCGATCTGAGACGAGACGGCCACCACGTTAGCGCCGAGAGACTGGATCTGCGGCAAGACTTCGTTGTTAGCCTGGGGTCCGAGATTGTAGTACGGGCACCAGACGTCACGGTAGAACGTGAGCACCAACAGTCCCCTAGCACGCAACTCATCCGACGACACCTCGTTGCCGTCCTGACCCTGCGGGCGGAACTGCGGCGCCCGGTCGCCGGCCTTGACGGCACGGCCGGCCTGGCCGCTGGCGATGGGTTCCGCGGTCGCGCGTTCCATGATCGGGTGGATTTCGGGCGGCACGTGGTACAGGGGCTTGCCCGCCTTGAAATCGGCCTTGAATGCGTCGAGCTTGTCTTGGAGCGACATCACTAGTCTTCGGAGGATTGATCGGGGGAGCCGATCCTCGGTACGCGAACCTTTGAGGCGAACCAGTGGCTTGCCTTACCGTGATACTCCGAGATTTTGTGGCGCGGCGGTAGGTGGCTGGCGCGAATAACTCCCATTCTCCTGAGGCATAGACAAGGGAGGCTATCAGCGGGTATCGTCAAATCGTAGGGGATAAGCTGAGCTGGGGCACGCCCGACGAAGCGATCCGCGACTATTGAGACTTGCATAAGTGATGAAATCACCACAGCTCGGCCTGCTTCCAGCACGCGGCAATGATGTTGGCGCGTTGCTGTGCGCTGCGCAGCCGATTGCGGGCGGTCGTTTTGAGTTCGGTGAGCGAGTG
>NZ_BAAILO010000003.1:0-37655 GCF_054589115.1 Cupriavidus sp. 8B
GTCGTAGTAGTAGCAAATGTAGGCGGGTGTGATCTCGTCGGTGGAAATGTCCGAGCGGAGCGGCAAGGCCTCTTCAAGTGTGACGCCCTCTCCCACTAGTTGGCGCTGGACCACGCTTGGGTTATTCGACAAAAACAGGATTCGGCCGTTAAAACGAACCGTGTCGGAAGGACGAAGCGGCTGCGAATTTGGCTGGTTCACGGTTTACTCTCCTATGTAATCTACTTATGCAATCGGCAGGGCGAAGTGGTCTCAGACGGCTGACAAGTCGCGAGTCATGATGAGTCGCCAGGATAAGACTCGGCCGTCAGTGGTTTAACTCTTCAAGCCTCAGGCCGTTTGTCTTCGGTCCAAATACGCCGATCGCTATCATGACCACAAGCATGCAGGCCGTGATGCCGGTGAAGACCCCGGGTACGCCAAAGTCCTTCAGCAGCGCAGCAATGATGAAGCCCGATAACATCGCGCCGATACGGCTAGCGGAATAGACGATGCCGCTCGCACGGCAGCGCACGGCCGTGGGAAATAGTTCCGACTGATACGTATGACAGGAAACTGACATTGTCTGACCGGCAAAGCTGATGAGCACGCCTGTAATAATGAGCGGAACAACCGACGTCACCTGTCCGAACGCGAGTCCGCAAATGACCACTGCGAGCGCGCTACCGACGATTAGGTACTTACGCTGGATTTTGTCTGCGTAGAGCATGGCTAGTAATGCGCCCGCTGGCATCGCAAACGCAATGATGAACGAGTACAGCAGACTCTTGGTGACAGTAATACCGTGAGCAATCAATAGTGTCGGCACCCAGTTCACGAACCCGTAGTAGCCGATAGCCTGACAAAAGTTGAAGACAGTCAGCATGATCAGGCGCGACCGATATGGCGGCTGCAGCAGCTCCGCAAACGACGCATGCCGGTGCACGGGCTGCTCGATCGCATTCAGTGGCGGCGGAAGGGGCTGGCCGTACTGGCGCTCGACAATAGCTTCGATCATGCCCACTATCCTCTCGCCCCTCTCAACATTGCCGTGGGTCGCGAGCCATCGCGGGCTTTCCGGCACCGCACGGCGAATGAACCAAACGAGCACCGCGCCGATCGCTCCCGCGAGCACCACGACACGCCATCCGTCGATGCCGAACACGGTCGTCGGAACGAGCCAGTACGAGAGGATCGCAGCGACCGGGGCGGCCGCGAACATAACCGTCTGGTTGAACGCAATCGCGCGGCCGCGCATATGCTGCGGGACGAGTTCGGTGACGTAGCTGTCGATCGTGATGATCTCAAGGCCCACGCCGATGCCGGTGATGAAGCGCCACAGGATCACGCCTTCGGGAGTCGCCTGGAATGCCATGATCGCCGAGCCGACCGAGTACCACAGCAGCGAAAACGTGAAGACGGCGCGGCGCCCGTAGCGATCCGGCATCCAGCCGAATCCGAAGGTGCCGACGAAGAGGCCCACGAAGGTTGCGGCAATGAAGCCAGCGATCCCAGTCAAGCCGAAGAATGCATGGGTCGTGGTCTGAAGCAGCCCGCTCTTCGCCATGCCCGGCGCGATATAGCCGGTGAAGATCAGGTCGTAGACTTCGAAGAAGCCCCCGAGCGAGATGAGGAACACGAGCATCCAGAGATGCTGCGTAATTGGCAGGCGGTCCATGCGCGCAGAGATTTCCGCGCCCGGGTTGATGTTGATACGAACGTTCGGCGCGACGCGCGGGGGGCTTCCCGCGGTGACGGTCTGCTGCATGTCTGTCTCCTGTTATTGCATCTGGCCGACGACTCGCCGGCGGATCTGGTCGCGCTCAATCGACTTGAGGTGCGCCCTGAAGTCCTTGGCCGCCCAAGCAAGTGGCGTTATATCCCTATTTGCGGGGGCACTTGAGTCGGGCTTCACTTCGGTTCTCCTTCGTCTTGTTGCGATTTTATGATTTCGCGATAAGAGAACGAAGTGGTAATCTGGGAAGATAGGATTCTCCATTGGGAACTTTCTGACATGCCGAACTGCCGTTGCTGTGTACGATGAAGTCACATTTCGACCCCATCACGCTGAAACTCTTCATCGCCGTTTGCGAGGAGGGAAGTATTGCCCGCGCTTCCCAGCGCGAGTCCATCGTGCCATCGGCAGTCTGCAAGCGCCTGGCAGCGCTTGAAGAGGATCTGCGTGTAACACTCCTCGCCCGTGGCAAACACGGAATGAAGCCGACCGCGGCCGGCACGGCGTTTGTTCGGCAAGCGCGGGACGTGTTGAGCCGTATGGAAAACATGTATGCCGAAATGAGCGAGTTCTCGGGTGGAGTGACCGGCAGCGTTCGCGTTGTTGCAAGTCCTGCCGCGATCGCCGCCTGGCTTCCGGCCGACATGGCCACGTTCCTTTCCATTTATCGTTCGGTTCGCGTCGCCCTGAAGGAATCGCTATCATCGGAGATTGTTCGTAGCGTGCGGGAAGGCCATGCAGATCTGGGAGTGTGTTGGGACGCCTCCGACTTGTCAGGCCTGGAAACAGCGACGTACCGGAGCGATCATCCGTGCGTCGTTCTCCACCCGTCGCATCCCCTAGCGACGCACGACGCGTTGTACTTCGAGGACACTCTGGAGTATGAAAGCGTCAGTGTGTCGCCTGGGAGCATGATGGAGATCATGTTGCGTCAGCACGCGGCACTCGCGGGCAAGCCCATGGCCACTCGAATCGAGGCATCCACCTTCGATAGTGCTTGTCGAATCGTGGCCGCCGGCCTCGGTATTGCGATTAGCCCGAGAGAAGCCGTAGGGCCAACTGCGAAGGCGCTTGGATTGACACTCGTACCCTTGAAGAATGACTGGGCTAACCGTCAGTTCGTTATCTGCTCGAGGTCGCAGAAATACACGTCATCCAGTGCGCGCACGCTCGCAGATCATCTTCACCGGCTAGCGGAGGGCGATGGAATTCAATCGAACTCCAGCCCATGCTGATCGCGAGCAATCGATGATTGGCTTTGGAGCATTTGCACGAGGACGGCGGACTTCATTGAGCATTCGCACTTTCCGCTTCGGCCGAGTACTTGCCGACTCTAGCTCGAAAACATGAATGGCCGTTGCACCTTGGCGGTCCTAGATGCGCCGCCAGGCGGAAGGTCAGAAATGGGTCGCTCTGAGCCCCGCGTCACCTGCACAACTGGTCCCGCCGGTGGCTGGGCGACGGAGCCCACGATCTCAATCCATAGTGTCCCTACCGGACCGAGGAGCGCGCCTGCGGCGCGCAATCGCAAGCCACTGCGGAAGGCCATGACTCGGCTGTCAGGCTAGAACACGCGAGGGGTCTGCTATGCAGCTACCGGCAGGGTGAGGAGCGACTGGCGGCAGCCCGCCAGCGAGCAGCGATTTTCCACGACTTCCTGCAGGCGGCGCTCGGCATCGCCGGCATGACAGACCAGCGATACCCCGGTCCGCTAGATAACTACGGCACATCGTCAGTAAACGTGGCATCGACGAAGGCACGCAACTGCGTCAGGTCGGTCTTCGCATGGGCCGCCGTGGTCTGTACCGAGGCATGCCCGAGTGGCGCCTGGGCGGCGGGTAGCGGCACCTTGTGGTCGACCACCAGCGCGCGCGCATAGGCGTGGCGCAACCAATGCGGCGACGCCGCACGCAGTAAGATTGCCTGCGCCGGCTCGCGGGCCTGCAAGCCATCGGCCACAGCGGCAAAGATCGCCTTGACCTCGCGGCGATGCATGTCCTTTCTCGCCCCGGAACATGAGACGGGCGCGACGATGGAGCCATCTTGATTCATGTGGATCTGCGTGTAAATGAACGTTGATTAGCGGGCAGGAATAACTTAATGCCAACAGCCTGAGTTAGTCAACGACGATTCAAGTGCCGTTCAGTTTGCCCTTGTGAAAGAAGCCGCGCTGAGGAATGAACGCGATTCTTTTCGTTGGTGGCATCGCGACCAGACCCTGTACCGCCGCTATTTGCTATCACCCCCTGCTGGTTCCATACCATGACGCAGCTTGACGGAGTCAGCCTGGGGCGAGGCCAGGAAGGAAATCAGTTCCTCCGCGGCTTCATGCTGCTCAGACGCCGTGCATACGGCGGCCGAGAAGACGGTGATGACCTGAATCTCGGGCGGCAGAGAGCCGATGACATCGATGCCAGGCAAGTGCATTAACTCGCTCAATTGCTGGAAACCTAGTTCGACTTTCCCGCAGGCGACGAGCGCGCCCACTGGAACGCCGGGCGGTGCCTGCACGATGCGAGGCGCTATGGTTTCAGCGATGCCCCAGCGCTCGAACAAGCGGCTCAGGTGCGAACCGCTGGGACCCGTCGAATAGCCGATGCTGCGCGCGGCCAGTATGGCGTCGCGAACTGCCGCTTCGGTACCGATCTCCGGTCGAGGCGCCCCGGCTGCCACCGCGATCGCCACGCTCGAACGGGCCAGGTCGACCTGGCCGGCCGGGTCAATCTGGCCGGCTGCGGCGAGCTGATCGATCGCGTCGGCCGCAAGCACGACGATATCGAATGGCTCCCCGTCCTGAACACGCCGGGCAGCGGCCACGCCTCCGACCGATTCGATGACCACCCGTCGTCCCGACAAGCGCTCGTATTCTTTGACCAGCTCGGCCAGCACTAGGCGCGTGGCCATCGAAGAGATGCCCGTGATCTGCTCACTCATAAATTGACCGATGGCCATTTTCTCTGTCCTTTTCAATCGATATAGCGCTGTCCGGCTTGTTGCGGCGGTTTGCACATGTTGTATATATCCAGGCCGCGCACGCCGGCGGCCAGCTTCGCGCGCGTCTCGCCTTCGTTGGCTTCCCGCGCGGTCGCCTTTGCGAGAACCTTCTGCGCCGATGCCGCTGGCACCACGACCACACCATCGTCGTCCGCGACGATCACGTCGCCCGGATTCACCAGCGCCCCAGCGCATACCACCGGTATGTTCACGGGACCGAGAGTCGCCTTGACCGTCCCTCTGGACGAGCGCCTTTCTCCATACCGGGAAGTTCATCTCCGCCGATCCATCACCTTTTTGTTCTGATTGTGGCAGCCCGCGCGGACGGCGGCCTCTGGTGCGAGGCCGGGCTTTAGCGGACTGTGCGCTTCTTCATGGCGGCGTCGAGCTTGTCCCGGTGGAGTTCTCGTTCCCAGGCGGAGACCACGAGCGTGGCGACGCCATTCCCGATCGTGTTGACGACGGCGAGCCCGGTGCCCATGAAGCGGTGAATGCCGAGAATCAGCACCATGCCGGACACAGGGATGACGGGGAACACGAGCAGAGTCGAGGTGAGCATGATGAACGCAGCACCGGCCACGCCACTCGCGCCCTTCGAGGTGAGCATCGCGACCACGATCAGGGTCATTTCCTGCGTGAAGGTCAGCTGGATAGTGAAGGCCTGCGCGATGAACAGGACCGCCATCGTCAGATAGATGTTGGTGCCATCCAGATTGAACGAATAGCCCGCGGGCACGACGAGCCCGACCACCGGCTTGGAGCAGCCCAAGCGTTCGAGCTTTTCGAGCATCCCGGGCAGCGCCGCTTCGGACGAACTCGTGCCGAGAACAATGAGAATCTCCTCGCGGATATAGCTCATGAAGCGAAAGATGTTGAAGCCCATCACGCGGCCGATCGCGCCGAGGACAACCACAACAAACACAAAGAGCGTCAGGTAGAACGCGCCGATCAGCTTGATGAGTGGCAAGACGGCCCCGACTCCATATGTTCCGATGGTGTAGGCGATCGCACCGAAGGCCCCGATGGCAGCGGTCTTCATGATGATGTGAACGATGCCAAAGAACGTGTTGGCGATGCCGCCGATGAACTCGACCAGCGGCTTGCCCCGCTCGCCGAGCGCGGCAAGCGCTGCGCCGAACAGCACCGAGATGAGCAGAATCTGTAGCACGTTGCCCGTCGCGAACGCATCGACCACGGTGTTCGGGATGATGTGCATGAGGAACTCGACCGTGCTCTGCTCATGGGCTTGGGGCGCGTAGCCGGAAAGCGCGGAAGCGTCGATTTTCGACGGATCGAGGTTGAAACCGGCACCCGGGCGTAGCAGGTGCCCGGCCACAAGCCCGATCACCAGCGAGAGCGTCGAGACGACCTCGAAATATAGGAGTGCTTTCCCGCCGACGCGTCCGACCTTTTTCATGTCGCCCATGCCCGCGATGCCCGCGACCACGGTGCAGAAAATGATTGGGCCGATCACCATCTTGACGAGCTTGATGAACGCATCGCCGAGCGGCTTCATCTGGACGGCAAGCGTCGGCGCGAAGTGGCCGAGCAGCACGCCAATCAGAATTGCGGCCAGCACGTGCACATAGAGCTGGCGGTAAAGGGGGACGCGCAGGCGCGGCGTCGCATCGGGGGATAAAGTGGTGGCGCTCATCGCGGCTGCCTCGCGGCAAACGTAATGCGTGAACGAAAGTTGGATTGAGTCATGCTGTGTCTCCGATAGGTTGTCTTGCGGCCTTTTTTGACCGTCTGTTATTTGCCGGCGCCGAAATCGTAAAGTCGACCAGGGTTCTCGACCAGGATCTTGTGGAGCAGCACGGGATCGTCGCAAATGCGGAACAGCAGGTCGACCAGTTCACCATCGTTGGGCATGTCCTTGGAGATATTCGGATGCGGCCAGTCCGTGCCCCACAACACACGATCCGGTGCGGCGTGAACGAGTGCCCGCGCGAAGGGAATCGCGTCGTCGAAGGGTCGTTTGCCCGCCGAGACTCGCTCGGAGCCGCAGACCTTCACCCATGCGAGCGGATTGCGCATCAGCTCCAGCAGTTGCCGGAACGGCTCCTGATCCAGACCCGCCTCGGCGCGTACGCGGCCCATGTGATCGATTACGAATGGCACGCGAATCCGCCCGATGAGATCGGCGTATTTGACGATGTCCTGCGCGTCGAGGTGCAGCACGACATGCCAGCCGAGCGCTTCGATCCGCCGCAGCACGCGGTCGAATACGTCCAGGTCGGGCGCTCCGCCCAGATGCTCGACGAAATTGAAGCGTACGCCGCGCACACCGGCGTCGTTGAGCGCCTTCAGCGCGTCGTCGGTGACGGTGACATCGACGATGGCAACGCCCCGATACCGACCGTTGCTCCGGGTGATCGCATCGAGCATCGCGGTGTTGTCGGTGCCGTGGCAGCTCGCCTGCACGATCACCCCGCGCGCAAGGCCCAGATGGTCGTGCAGCGCAGCGAGTGCTTCGAACGGCGCGTCGGGCGGCGTGTAGCTGCGATCTTCGGCATAGGGGAAACGCTCGGCGGGGCCGAATACGTGGCAGTGGGCGTCGCATGCGAACGCGGGGAGCGCATGCAACGGGTCGATTGGGTGCGGATCTGGCGGAAGACAGGATCTCATGATGTGGCTGGGCTCTATTGAGAATGGCGTGGCCTGACAGCGATTGAGGATCATTGTGGCGATTCGAGTTCACCGATACAATCGACATATCCGACTAGCTGATATACGAAATTTGTATAGGATCCGAAATGGAACTGAAGCAGCTCGAGGCCTTTGTGCACGTAGTGGAGCTGGGGAGCTTCACGCGCGCCGCCACGATCCTCGATACCAATCAGCCGACCTTGAGCCGCCTCGTGCGACAGCTCGAGGTGGAACTTAGGCAGACCCTGCTCGTGCGGAACGGGCGCGGCGTCCTGGCAACCGATGCGGGGCAGGTCATGCTGGGCCATGCGAAGGGGATGCTGCTGCAGGCCGAGCGTGCCCGGCACGATCTTCGGCAATTGAAGGGGACGGTCAGCGGACACTTCAGCATCGGGCTTGCGCCGAGCTTCGCAAAGGTCGCCACGCAGGAGTTGATCCGGCAGTTCAGGCAGCGGTTTCCAGATGCGACGATCTCTGTGGCAGAGGGGCTTTCCACGTATCTGATGGAGTGGCTGATGATGGGCCGCATCGATGCGGCCGTGCTTTACGACACTTCGCTCACTGCACTCGTCGAGAAGCGCGCGGTGTTTGAGGAGGAACTGTTCCTGATCGGCATGGGAGGTAGTACAGGTGGTCAGGCGCCGGAGCAGATCCGCCTAAAGGACATCGGGCGCTATCCACTCGTCATTCCCGGCCGGATGCACGCGCTGCGGCAGATTGTCGAAGCGCGCGCCGCCGAGGAGGGCGTCAAGCTCGCCATTGCGCTCGAGGTGGATGCAGTCGGGGCGATCCTCGACCTCGTGTGCGAGGGCTATGGTTACGCGGTGTTGCCCATCAATGCTCCGGCCACCGATCCGCTCAAGCGCCCGTTCTCCGTTACGCGCATAGCGCAACCGACGCTGCACACCCGTCTCGCTATCGCGACGAGCAGCCAGCACACCTTGTCACACCTGGCGATGGAGGCGATCGGCCTGATCGAGACCGCGGTGCTCCCGCTTTACACTACCGACCGGAACCCTGGAGAAATGCAACCGAATGAGATGTGAGAAAGGTCGGCCACCCATCGTATTTTTGTCCACGGCTTGCCAGCTCATTCCGGCCGTAGCAGCTTGAAGCTGCCAGCGATAAACGGAGTGAAGTGAAAAACAGGAAACAGGCGGGGCTCAAGCGGCTTCGCGCCCGTGCAGGACTGCTCGGGTGGTTTGCAGGATCACGTCCAGCATGGACTGATGCGAGCGGGTCGAGGGACGATGCGAGCTGACCGCAAGCACCAGGCGCATGCGCAAACCGGGCGAGGAGATGGGCCGAGCCACCAGACGGTCGGCATGCGTCGATTTCAATAGCGCGTTGATCGGCAGCACTGCGCCGCCGGCGCCGTCGGCCACCAGGTCGAGCAGCGAGGACACGCTGTCGATCTCCAGGGCGATAGTGGGGACGAGGCCGACATCGGTCAACCGCGTCTCCACTTTCATGCGCATCGCATTGGGCCGACTGGGAATCACCAGAGGCGTTTGCGCCAATTCTTCTAGGGTGACCGGTGCGGTCGCATTGCTGCTACCACCCAACTCGATCAGAAAAAGGTCTTCCTCGCATACTTCAGTGAATTCCACGCCTGAAGCCATGGCGTTGCCGGGGAATTCGTAGAGCAACGCCGCGTCCAGCCTGCCGTTGAGCAGGGACTCTTGCATCGCGGTGGAGAGCCCCTCCCGGACCGAGAGCACGGTGCCCGGTAACGCCGTCCGGAATTGACGGATCAGCGGCACGATCAAGATGCGCGAGAGGCTTGGCGGCACGCCGAGGGCGATGTTGCTGCCTGCGGCACCGCGCAGCCGCGCTAATTCTTCCTTGGTATGGGCGAATTGGCGCAGTAGCCCGCGGCCATGCTCCAGTAGCAGCTTCCCGGCCTCGGTGGTGGTGACCCCGCGTCCGTTGCGGATCAACAGGTTCTGCCGCAACTCGACCTCCAGCAGCCTGACTTGCCGACTAAGGGCAGGTTGAGCCACATTTAGCACGACGGAAGCACGGGTAAAGCTGCTCAATTCGGCAACGTGCACGAAGTATTCGAGTTGTTTGATGTCCATGGCATTGGGTTGCAGCGCAGCAAATCACGCCTTGCGTTATAGCAGAATGATATATCTGCTAGTGGGATTGTGCGCTGTTTCAATCTTGGCCGAGTCTCGATAATCAGTCGCATGCAAATTTCAATCCCCACCCTCCTGATACGCGGAGGTACCTCGCGCGGTCCGTTCTTCCACGAGACCGACCTGCCTGCGGATACCGCCAGCCGCGATGGCGTGCTGCTCGCGGTGATCGGTTTGCCCGACCGCAGCCAGATCGGCACCGCCCGCGCCTTGATGAAGGGGGAGGCATTGATTCATCAATCAGTATGGAAAGGAGACACAGCGTGATCATCGATTGCCACGGCCACTACACGACTGCCCCTGCGGCACTGGAAACCTGGCGCAAGCGCCAGATCGACAGCCTGGGCAACCTGGCTATGGGGCCTAAGGCTGGCGAATTGCGGATTAGTGACGACGAGCTGCGCGAGAGTATCGAGCACAACCAACTGCGGCTGATGCGCGAGCGCGGCCTCGACCTGACGATTTTTTCACCGCGCGCCAGCTTCATGGCTCACCATGTCGGCAATTTCGAGATCAGCTCGACCTGGGCCTCGATCTGCAACGAACTGTGCCATCGCGTGGCCGGGCTGTTCCCCCAGCAGTTCATCGGCGCGGCCATGCTGCCGCAATCGCCGGGCGTCGCACCCGAAACCTGCATTCCCGAGCTGGTTCGTTGCGTGGAGGACTACGGCTTTGTTGCCATCAACCTGAATCCGGATCCGTCGGGCGGCCACTGGACCGCGCCCCCGCTCTCCGATCGCTCGTGGTACCCCATTTACGAGAAGATGGTGGAGTACGACATTCCGGCGATGATCCACGTCAGCACCAGTTGCAATGCGTGCTTTCACACCACCGGGGCGCACTACCTGAATGCGGATACGACTGCGTTCATGCAATGCCTGACGTCCGATCTGTTCAAGGACTTCCCGACGCTTCGCTTTGTGATCCCACATGGCGGCGGCGCCGTGCCTTACCACTGGGGCAGGTTCCGTGGCCTGGCCCAGGAGTTGAAGAAGCCGCTGCTCCAGGATCACCTGCTGAACAACATCTTCTTCGACACCTGCGTCTACCACCAACCCGGCATCGACCTGCTCACCAAGGTGATCCCCGTGTACAACACGCTGTTCGCGTCGGAGATGATTGGCGCCGTACGCGGCATCGATCCTGAGACCGGTTTCCACTTCGACGATACCCGCCGCTACATCGACGCCGCGTCGACGCTGACGGAGCAGGACCGCCACCAGATCTACGAAGGCAACGCGCGCCGCGTCTACCCGCGGCTCGACGCGGCCCTGAAGGCCCAGGGCCGCTGACAGGACAGCCCCGGATGACCACAACCCATTCTCAATCACCAGCCATGAATCCACTCGGCATCGTCAAGCGTCATATTGAGCGCCCCTCCGCCGCCGCGGTAGAAGAACTGTCCAAGTTCGGCGTGGCCACCATTCACGAGGCCATGGGCCGTATCGGGCTAATGAAGCCGGAGATGCGTCCGGCCTTTCCCGGCGCACGCCTGTGTGGCACTGCGGTCACCGTGCTGCTGCAGCCCGGCGACAACTGGATGCTGCACGTGGCGGCCGAGCAATTGACGCCCGGCGACGTGGTGGTCGCAGCCTGCACGGCTGAAAGCAGCGATGGTTTCTTCGGCGATCTGCTGGCAACCTCGTTCCGGGCCCGTGGCGGCGCAGGCCTGGTGATCGACGGGGGTGTACGTGATGTCAGGGAGCTCAGAGAAATGGGCTTTCCGGTGTTCTCCCGAGCCATTCATGCGCGCGGCACCGTCAAGGCGACGCTGGGCTCGGTCAACGTGCCGGTGGTCTGCAGCGGGGCCTTGGTCAATCCGGGGGACGTTGTGATCGCCGACGAGGATGGTGTGGTGGTGGTGCCTGCCGCCATCGCCCAGCAAGTAGCGAATGCCGCCGGCGAGCGCGAGAGCAAGGAAGCGGCGAAACGCGCGCGCCTCGCGGCCGGCGAACTTGGCCTGGACATCTACAACATGCGGCCCACGCTCGCCATGGCTGGCCTGCGCTATATCGACTGACATCATGACCTCATCCCCCGATGCTCGCCAGTGGCATATCGGCTTGGCCGGCTATGGAGAGGTTGGTTGCACGCTGGCCGAAGACCTTCGTGCGGCCGGCATGATTGTTTCCGCCTTCGACCGACTGATGCAAGCCCCAAGCGGTGAAGCGTTGCAACGCCACGCCGCCGCCATCGGTGTAAGGCTGGCAAGCAGCCATTCCGATCTGGTCGCTAGCGCGGACTTGGTCATCAGCGCCGTCACCGCCGATCAGACCCTGGCGGTGGCGCACGCCTGCCGGTCGGGGCTGCGTGCCGGGACGTTCTTCCTGGACTTCAACTCCGCTTCGCCGGGCACGAAGATCGAGGCTGCCGGGTTGGTGAACGGCGCCGGTGGCCGCTATGTGGAAGGCGCTGTGATGACCTCCATCGGCCCCTACCGGATACGCATGCCTTTGCTGTTGGGCGGACCGTCGGCAGCGCGCTTGCACCCATACCTGGAGACGCTGGGCTTCCAGGCCAAGGTGGGCTCGACCACACTGGGGGTCGTCTCGGCTACCAAGATGTGCCGCAGCGTCCTGATCAAGGGACTGGAGGCCATGGTGATCGAATGCTTCTGTGCAGCACGCGCTCACGGCGTGGAGGACGCGGTGCTGGCTTCGTTGGCTGAAACCTTCCCGGGAATCGATTGGGAGCAACAAGGTAGCTATTTCTTTCACCGAGTGATTCAGCATGGTCGCCGCCGCGCGGAGGAGATGCACGAGGTCGCGCGCACTGTGAGTGAGATCGGCCTGGAGCCAATGTCGGCCAGTAGCACCGCCAAACGGCAGGCATGGGTTGCTGATCTCGCGGCCCGAGGCCTGTTCGGCGGTGGCGACGCGCCGCTCGGTGACTGGCGCATCGAAGCCGACCATATCCTCGGCGCCACCGTCTGACCCGGGCGTGTCTTTTCCATAAGCCCAGACTCATTTTAAGGAAGCGCCTCATGCCAATGGACCCGAACTGGCTGCCATTCCACCCAGCTCCCTCGCGCCCCCAATTCGCGCTGCCAGCGGGCGCCGTTGATGCGCACTGTCACGTGTTTGGACCGGAGCATCTTTTCCCGTTCGCGCCGGAGCGCAAGTACACACCCTGCGACGCCTCCTGCGAGCAACTCTTTGCGTTGCGCGATCACCTTGGCTTCGAACGCAATGTTGTGGTTCAGGCCACGTGCCACGGCCATGACAACAGCGCCCTGCTCGATGCGCTGGCCCGCTCCGAGGGAAAAGCCCGAGGCGTGGTTTCGGTGCCGCGTGAAGTCAGCGACGCCGAATTGCATGCCATGCACGCCGTAGGGGTGCGGGGCGTCCGCTTCAATTTTGTCAGACGCCTGGTTGACTTCACACCGCGCGAGGTGCTGTTCGAGATCGCCAACCGCATTGCGCCGCTTGGCTGGCACGTAGTGGTGTACTTCGAAGCGGAAGATCTGCCCGAACTCTGGCCTTTCTTCACTAAGTTGCCGACCCCGGTGGTGGTAGACCACATGGGACGACCAGACATCCGCAAGCCCGTCGACGGACTCGAGTTCGGGCTATTCCTGCGGCTGATGCAGGAACACGACAATGTCTGGTCGAAGGTTAGCTGTCCGGAGCGCCTGAGCTTGTCGGGGCCACCAGGTTACGAGGACGTAGTCCCCTTTGCCCGCACGCTGGTGGAACGCTTCTCTGATCGCGTACTGTGGGGCACCGACTGGCCACACCCGAATCTGAAAGACCATATGCCCGACGACGGCAAGCTCGTGGACTACGTGCCGAAGATCGCTCCGACTGCCGAGCTGCAGCGCAAGCTGTTGGTGGACAATCCGACCCGGCTGTACTGGGGCGAAGGCAGCGGACTCTAAGCGTCACCGAGCGATGCCGGGCACCGGCTGGGGTCGCACACCGCTCGCCTCCCATGCGAATCGGTAGCACACCAGTTTCACGATGGCGCCACAGAGCGCAAGCACGTTAGCAGCGCGCCTTGAAAGCGCCGCTGTCTACGCGTACGTACCACGAACAGAATGGAGACGACATGTTTAGGAAACCAACCGCCACGCAGCCACTTTCCCCAACCCCAGTCCAGCTCGGCAGGATGACGGTACCTGGCCTACGCCAGCGCTTGGGCTGGCTGGCCCCCATTCTCGCCGCGTGCGGCTTGCTGGCGAGCACGGCGGCACTGGCGCAAGCGCCATTCCCAAGCAAGCCGCTGCGCATCGTCGTGGGCTTCGGCGCTGGCGGCGTGGCCGACATCGCAGCGCGCATTGTGGCCCAGGGCCTGGGTCAGGAGCTGGGCAAGCCAGTGGTGGTCGAGAACCTGCCTGGTGCCGGCGGCATCAACGCGGCAGTTGCAGTGGCCAAGGCAGAGCCAGACGGACACACACTGCTGCTGGTCAGCAACCAGAACGCGGTCAGTTCTTCGCTCTTCAAGACGCTTCCTTACCGCCCGCTCGAAGACTTTGCCATGATCTCGCCGATTGGCAGCTTCGACCTGGTCATGGTGGTGGACAAGGCCAGCAAGCTCAAGACCGTGGGCGAGGCGATCGCCCAGGCGCGCAAGGATCCGGCAGGTTTCAATATCGGCACGGTGGGGATCGGCAGCACGCAGAACCTCGCAGCGCAACTCTTCGTCGCCATGGCCGGGCTCGATGCCCAGGTGGTGCCGTTCCGATCCAGCGGCGACGTGGTTAGCGCGCTGCGCGGTGGCAATGTGCAGGCCGGATTCGAGACCATGCCGGCAGTGCTGCCGCAGATCCAGTCCGGCGCGCTGCGTCCGCTCGCCGTCACCGGAGGCAAGCGGTTCGCCAGCCTGCCCGGCACGCCCACCATGAGCGAGACTGGTCTCACGAACTACCAGGCCACATCCTGGAACGGCTTGGCCGCGCCTGCGAAGACTCCGGTCGAGGTTGTGACGCGCCTCAACCAGGCGCTTGCCAAGGTGGTGCAGTCGCCCGCATCGGCAAAGAAACTGGCGGACCTGGGACTCGAACCGCGTTCCAGTACCCCGCAGGCGTTCCAAGCATTCGTCGCCGGCGAAATCCGCAAGTGGCATGACGTCATTGAGCGCGCACGCATCGAAAAGCAATAAGCACGCACCGCTGGGCGGATCGAGGCAGCCACTGTCAGCGACCGGCCCGGCGAATGATTCAACGTGGATGTCTCTCATGCCGACGCGACGGTTGGCAGGAGACGTCATGTCCAGCGCGCCCACACGCAGCCACAAGAAGACACCTTAACAAAGAGGAGACACCTTGCGTGGCGCGATACGCTGAGCGCTGGCAGCCAGGTACATGACTGAGAGGCGCGAGCGAAGGCTGGAAGAAATCGCTCCATAGATCCGTCTGCGTCCAACCCAATAACCAAAGGAGAAAAGAACGAAGCTCGACATCTTTCAAACATGTTCGTATGCGGCCGCACGGGGCTCAACCCCTAGCGGCCCGATCCTAGGGCATCAAAAAGAAGGTCCCGTGAGGGGACGGGTGAGGAGGAGAGACGATGAAAAGCAATGTCACATTGAAGCGAACCGCGGGTGCCGCCTTACTGGCGGCAATCGGTGCAGGGATGAATGCTGAGGTCCGCGCACAAAGCTCGGTAGAGCTGTACGGGCTGGTCGGTACTTACGTCGCGTCGTCAAAGCGCGCGGACACGCCAACGGCGACCTGGTTGGAGGGAAGTGGGGGGCTTACCACGTCCTATTGGGGTATGCGCGGGACGGAAGACCTCGGTGGGAATCTAAAGGCAGTATTCACGCTGGAAAGCTTCTTTCAACCCGACACCGGTGGGCAAGGCCGCAATGCCACGGACCCGTTCTTTGCCCGCAACGCCTACCTTGGCCTCCAGGGTGGATTTGGGCAAATCACGTTCGGGCGACAAACCAACCCGACGTACGGGGTGATGCAGCGGCTAAATCCGTTTGGTGCATCCGTTGTCTTTTCGCCGTTGGTGACGCAGTCGTTCGTAGCGACCTTCGGTGGCGCAATCGTAGGCGATACGGTCTGGAACAACGCCGTCCGGTATGAAACTCCCGACTTTGGCGGATTCAGCGGTACGGCCATTTACGGCTTTGGAGAGGTTCCCGGCCACAATGGCACCGCGAATATCGGCCTTCATGGCTTTTACTCCGGTGGAGACCTAACCGCTGGTGTTTCGTTGCAACGTGTACGAAGCGGTATCACCGCCCCCATCATTTCGCAGGATGCCTACCTTGCGGGTTTTGCCTACGATTTCAAATGGGCCAAGCTCTTCGCGACCTTAGAAGGGACGAGCACCAACGGAAATGACGCGTTGACGCGGACTTACCAAGTTGGCTTTTCTGTGCCGGTCACGACGTCGGGTTCGGTGCTAGTGGATTGGGCGCGAACTACCCGCAACCAGCCGCGGACCCCGTACTCCATCAGGAACACGGCATCGCTTGGCTACGACTACTTCCTCTCCAAGCGTACCGATGTCTACGCCATCTATATGTTCGACAAGCTATCGACCGCATCCACGGGAAATACCTTCGCGCTAGGTCTGCGTCACAAGTTCTGAGTGCGCCGGGAGACCGGTAAGGAGTAGGTGGTGAAAGTCCACTGCGATGAAGGAATAGCGAACCACATCGGCCCCGAGCCGTGCGCAGGCCACCGTGAGGTGGTCAGCGAAGCGTCGGTAGGGGAACGTGCGGGCCAGCCATCGAGCCGCGATAGTTGTGTTGTTCCGGGTGCCGACGCGGTTCAGAACGCGGAAGGCAACATGAAGGGGCGCGTGAACGCGAGTGCCTCGACGACCCGGCGTGGTCCAAGACCCTGGCACGCACGGACGCTCTTTGCGCGGGAACCGGGAGATCTCTCGTCTGGCCAGTCGCAGCATGGGCTGGTCCGCATCGGGAAGGCGAGGAGCCGTAGCCGATGATGAACGGACGGGAGAAGTCAGACTCCGCCGTACTAGCGAGGAAGCCTGCGAACAATGCCGGGAAATCGGCTGCGGAGTGGGTGGAGCGAAGGGCGGGGACCAAGGGGAACATGGGTCAGTCCAACACGTGCCGGGCGCAGAACCGGGCAAGCGTGCCACAGGGGCTGGAACGTGTACGGCAAGCTGCAAGGCAGCGGAAGAAGGAGCGGTTCACTGCGTTGCTGCATCACGTCACTGTCGACCGGCTTCGGGAGTCGTTTTATGCGCTCAAACGCAACGCGGCTCCGGGAGTGGATGGCATGACGTGGCGGTACTACGAGGCAGGACTGGAGGAGCATCTCCAGCGTCTGCACACGCAAGTACTCAGCGGAGCGTATCGGGCGCTACCCGTTCGGCGGCAGTACATACCCAAGCCGGACGGCAAACAGCGTCCATTGGGGATTGCCGCACTGGAAGACAAAGTCGTCCAGCGTGCGGTGGTTGGAGTGCTAAATGCGATCTACGAGGAAGACTTTCTCGGTTTCTCGTACGGGTTCCGACCCGGACGCAGTGAGCATGATGCGCTGGACGCGTTGGCAACGGCCATCATCCGCACCCCGGTGAACTGGATTTTAGACGCCGACATCCGGAGCTTCTTCGACTCGGTCAGCCAGGACTGGCTGGTTCGGTTCATGGAGCATCGGATCGGCGACGAGCGCATCATTCGTCTTGTGCGGAAATGGCTCAAGGCGGGCGTCCTGGCGAATGGAGAACTGAGCGTCAGTGAAACAGGTACACCGCAGGGTTCGGTGGCATCGCCACTGTTCGCGAACGTGTATCTGCACTACGTGTTTGATCTCTGGGCCAACCGGTGGCGACGGCGGGAAGCTAAAGGCAACGTCATCATTCTGCGGTACGCGGATGATGTCGTGGTTGGCTTCGAGCACGAAGCTGACGCGCGGCGCTTCTGGGACGCGATGCGACAGAGGCTGGAGGAGTTCTCGCTTGCGCTTCACCCGGACAAGACGAGGCTGCTGGAGTTTGGCCGCTACGCAGCGGCCAACCGCCAGAGTCGAGGCCTTGGCCGGCCGGAGACCTTCGCCTTCCTGGGCTTCATCTTTATCTGCGGACGATCGCGTCGCGGTGCCTTCCAGTTGCAGAGGAAGACTCGCGGTGATCGCATGCGGGCGAAGCTCAGGCAGATCAAGGAGGATCTGCGACGGCGCATGCATGACCCGATTCCTGCGCAAGGAAAATGGCTTGGGCAGGTGGTGCGCGGATACTTCGCGTACCACGCAGTACCAACGAACTCGCGCGCGCTCGGCGCGTTCCGTTACCACGTTGTTGACCTCTGGCGGCGTGCGCTCAGGCGCCGCAGCCAAAAGGATCATATGACGTGGACGCGGGCCGAGCGGATCGCGGATGCCTGGCTCCCGCAGCCTCGAATCCTTCATCCATGGCCGGACCGGCGCTTTGCCGTCAAACACCCGAGGTAGGAGCCGTATGCCCGAATCGGGCTCGTACGGATCTGTGCGGGGGGTGCTCAGTAATGGGCATTCCTACCGCGATGTGCGCCGGGAGACCGGCAAGGAGTAGGTGGTGCAAGTCCACTACGATGAAGGAATAGCGAACCACATCGGCCCGAGCCGTACGCAGGCCGCCGCGAGGCGGTCGGCGAAGCGTCGGTAGGGGAACGTGCGGGCCAGCCATTGAGCCGCGATAGTTGTGAAATTCCGGATGCCGACGCGGTTCAGAACGCGGAAGGCAACACGGAGGGGCGCGCGAGCGCGAGCGCCCCTCCGATCCGGCGTGGTCGAAGACCCTGGCACGCACGGAGGCTCTTTGCGCGGGAACCGGGAGATCTCTCGCCTGGCCAGTCGCAGCATGGGCTGGTCCGCGTCGGGAAGGCGAGGAGCCGAAGCCGATGATGAACGGACGGGAGAAGTCAGACTCCGCCGTAGTAGCGTCGAGGCCTGCGAACAACGCCGGGAAACCGGCCGCGGAGTGGGTGGAGCGAAGGGCGGGGACCAAGGGGAACACGGATCAGCCGCGCACGCGCCGGGCGCAGAACCGGGCAAGCGTGTCACAGGGGCTGGAACGTGTACGGCAAGCTGCAAGGCAGCGGAAGAAGGAGCGGTTCACTGCGCTGCCGCACCACGTCACGATCGATCGCCTTAGGGAGTCGTTCTTTGCGCTCAAGCGCAATGCGGCCCCCCGGGTGGACGGCGTGACGTGGCGGTACTACGAAGCAGGACTGGAAGAACATCTCGAGCGACTGCATGCGCAAGTACAGAGCGGAGCATACCGGGCACTACCCGTCCGGCGGCGGTACATACCGAAGCCGGACGGTAAGCAGCGCCCGTTGGAGATTGCCGCGTTGGAGGACAAGATTGTTCAACGCGCGGTGGTTGATGTGCTGAACGCGATCTACGAGGAGGATTTCCTCGGGTTCTCGTATGGGTTCCGGCCCGCGCGCAGCAGCACGATGCGCTGGACGCGTTGGCGACGGCCATCACCAGCACCCCGGTGAACTGGATTCTGGATGCGGATATTCGGAGCTTTTTCGACTCGGTTAGCCAGGAATGGCTAGTCCGGTTCATTGAGCACCGGATCGGCGACCAACGCATCATTCGTCTTGTGCGCAAGTGGCTCAAGGCGGGCGTGCTGGAGGAGGGAGAGTTGAGCGTTAGTGAGACAGGTACCCCGCAGGGATCAGGAATGCGGCGAGCGCGATGCCGCTGTCGCCGCTCCCCTGAGGACGCGATTGCCTACCGCAGTTTCCTGCCGCAGGCCGACGCCGCACAAGCGCTGGGTGGGGGCCACGTCAGCCCAATATGCGAAGTGCCATTTCGAAGGCTTGCATCGAGGTCTCGGGCATGGCTGTCAATCCTAACCCGTACCATCTTGGTCAACCTAAACGTGCTTCACAAAGCACTTTGAGGTTGGCTGCGCAACGAAGCGCCGTCGCGGGTCCTATGGACGCGAGCGCGCCCAAACCTGTGCATGCCAGGTAGTATGAGCCGGCATCCTTTAAGGGCAATTTGCAGGCCTCTCCCCTTGAAATTTAGCTTCCCAATGACTAATTTATTTTTGCTCAGGCAGTCGCGACGTTTGCGCGCTGCGTGTTTCTGTTTGTTTGCCAGCAGCTTGGCAGGTGGATGGGAGCGCGTATGCCCCTTCGCCTCCTTGCTGTGTCTAAGGAGGATACGACCATGAGTGAACTCTTCTTTGGAACCGACCTCTTCAGCGAACTCGACCGCATGCAAAGGCAGGTGGCGAGTTTGCTCGGCGGTTTCCCATCCAGCATCCGCTCCGGCCGCTTTGGGGCATTTCCCCCCGTCAATATCGGCGCCACGGACGACTCCATAGAAATCGTCGCGTTCGCCCCGGGCATCCAGCAGGACAAGTTCGAGGTGTCGATCGACAAGGGCTTGCTGACAATTAGCGGCGAGCGCGAAGCGGCGCACGCGGAGGACGATCCGGAGGCTCGGCTGTATGCGCAAGAGCGCTTCGTCGGCACGTTCCGGCGCGTCGTCGAGCTGCCGCAGAGCGCCGACCCCGACAAGGTGCAGGCGCGCTATGCCAACGGCTGCCTGTCTATCAGTGTTGGCAAGCGGGAATCGTCAAAGCCTCGGGCGATCACTGTCGAATAAGCCAGGAGAATGCCATGAACGATACTACCCAAGTCGTTGAGCGCGACCAGAACGCGGTGGCCCAAAGCCAGGAGGAGAGGTCGACGCCGACGATGACACTGCTCCCTGCGGTCGACATTGTCGAGGACAGCAGTGGCGTCACCCTCTGGGCAGACCTTCCGGGTGTGACCAAGGACAAGCTCGCCGTGAATGTCCACGACGGGAACCTTCATATTGAAGCGGAAGCCGTCGTGCCCACTCCCCCCGGACTGCGGGTGCAACACGCGGAGATTCGCCAGCCGCACTTCGCGCGCGCTTTCTCGCTAAGTCCCGACCTCGACGCATCGAAGATCGAGGCGAACCTGCAGGACGGCGTGCTGAAGTTGACGATCCCGCGTCGCGACGAGGCGCGTCCGCGCCGCATTGCAGTCACTGTGGCGTGAGCTCTCCAGGACCGCATCCGCGGGGCCGGTACGGTGGCGTCCGCACGGGCGCCGCCGCCCGCCGTGTCACTAGGGAAGTGCTGGACTGTATTGGATAGGCAGACGCCACGTCTCGCCGCGCCGGCTAGCTAACTAGCTGGCGTGGCAGGGCGTGCGAGGAACTTTATCGGATCGAATGTGTGCGTCGATAGGAGGACAAGATGAAAACGGAACTGGGCAAATGGAACCCCTTCAAGTTCCTACGGAAGACGACAAGTGACAAGCAACCGATGGGTGATGCGTCCGACGTGCCCGCGCCGAGGCACGGCACGCCCGACTGGCCTGACGTTTCGCGGCTGTTTTCTAGCGATCCCTGGCGGGCGATGGGCGAGTTCCTGCACGAACCGTTCGCGGGCTTCGGTGGTTTGGATCGATGGTTCGGCGACTTCAGTTCGTCTCGCTTCCAACCTCGGATCGATGTGGTCGACGATGGCGAGGCCCTGAGGATCACGGCTGAGCTGCCCGGTATGGACCGCGAAGACCTGCAGGCCACCATCGAAGATGGCGCACTGCTCTTGCGGGGTGAGAAGAAGCAGGACATTCGGAGCGAAGAGAACGGCTGCTACCGCCTGGAGCGAGCGTACGGCGCATTCATGCGCAGTATTCCTCTGCCGGATGGTGTCGACGTGGATCACGTTGATGCGAAATTCGACAGAGGACTGTTGACACTACGTCTACCCAAGACGGGGTCGTCGCAGTCTGCCGTGAGGACGATCGAAGTGAAGTGAGCTGATGTCTGCATTCCTGAGGCATCGCATGTATTTGCGCGAAGCTGCTGCACGCAGCCGGGCAATCCTGGCGGTCGTGGAAGGGGGGGCTGACTCGGAACGCCAGAGGCGGGCGCAGCCCCCCTTTGGCGCGCGCGGTGCTTGGGGCTGCACGCTACTGGCTTCCAATGGGGCTCATTGCAGCGGGCGAACCAAGGCGCGACGTTGCGTTCTTGAAATCGCCGGACTCGCCCCTATTTTGGCGGCAATGTACTGTCGGATGGAGACTTCCATGGAGTTCGATTCTGAGTGGCTGACGCTGGGCAAGCATCGGGTGCAGCTCAAGTGCGCGCGCGGCTTCCCTACCGAGCGAACGCGGAGTGTGGCGGAGCTGGCCAAGATGGCCATTGAGAACAACCTTAGCGCGGGGGCCCGCTTGGTCGAGGTCACCGCAGAAGGCGAGAAGGCCTATGTGATCAGTGTCGGCACGACGTTCGCGAAAGACAGGGAGGCGGCGCCCCACCTGGAAGTGGCATTGGCCACAATGTTCGGCTTAGCGCCCGAGCAGGTCAACATAGACGTCGTCGTGGTCAGTCAAACGGAGGTGGATATGCACTTTGGCGTGTATGAGCGGATGCTGGCTGAAAAGCTTGGCGCCGTGCCACCAATCCAGTGAAGCGCGGTCCTGGCATCCGGCGCTACCTGTTACGCGCCGAGGATCGGCTCGTTGTGTGCATGCGGCCGTGCATTGTGCTATCACAACAGCGCGGCGGGGATGCCTAGCGCGTCCTCGCCGTAACACGACTAACGCTCGAAAGGCCTTTCAACCAGCGCTCCCTGCGCTTGAAAACCAACCCGCCCCTTCCAAAACATGAACAGGCGTCGGTCTGGCTGGCTGAGTCAAGCTCGTCATTGCGTTGAATGGGGAACAAGGCCATGAACATTCGTCCTTTACACGATCGCTTGATCGTCAAGCGGCTGGACGCAGAACATAAGACTGCTGCTGGCCTCGTCATTCCCGATACCGCCGCGGAAAAGCCGATCAGGGCGAAGTCCTGGCGGTCGGCAGCGGCAAGCGGCGGGGCGATGGCGGTGTCAGCGCACCCAGCGTGGGGGTCGGCGAGCGCGTGCTATTCGGCAAGTATGCGGGCACCACCGTCAAGCTCGGAGGCGCGGAACTGCTGGTCATGCGCGAGGAAGACATTCTGTGCGTCGTCGAATAGAGAAAGAGGGAAAGCTAGAATCTCGCGAGGAGTCTCATCATGGCAGCCAAGGAGATCCGATTTCAGGAGTCCGCGCGCAGCCGCATCGTGGCGGGTGTCAACCTGCTGGCCAACGCGGTTAAGGTCATGCTTGGTCCCGAGGGACGCACTGTTGTTCTTGAGCGGTCTTACGGGGCCCCGCTGATCACCAAGGATGGCGTATCGGTCGCCAAGGAAATTGAACTGCGCGACAAGTTCGTGGTTCAGGAAGGCACGAAGGACGTGGTGGTGGGCCTGAACCCGATCGGATCTGAAGCGCGGCATGGACCTGGCCCATCTTTTCGCGCAGGCAGCCGTGGTCTGCACCGAGGTGGCCCAGCGGTGCTTGGGCGGCGGGCAGCGGCACCTGGTGCTGCTCGTGCGCGGCGGCCAGCGCCGCTTTCAACTCGCCAGTGCGCACGACCGACCTTTCCGCGCGGGCCTGCTGGGTCGCCAGGACAGCGCGGGCCTCGGCCAGCTCCGCTCCAAGCCAACGGAAAGTGAACCTGTCGGCGCGTTAGCGGCCGCCGTACGAAAGGCAGTAGGGGAAGCGAATTTCGAAGGTCGTGCCTTGCCCTTTCCGGGACTCAAAATGGATTTCGCCATTCAGGACGCGACAAAGTTCCTTGACGATAGAAAGCCCAAGGCCCGCCCCGGGTATTTCGTTCCCTGCGGCGCGTTCGAATTCGTCGAATACGCGTACCTGATCTGAAGACGCAATGCCAACCCCGGTATCGGAAACGCGCAGGTACCAATGGCTCCCGTCGCACCTACCCATCGTCAATTCGATCTCACCAGAGCTCGTGAATTTTGTCGCGTTCGACAGCAGATTCAGCGCAACCTGTTTGAGCTTCAGGCGGTTCGACATCACTGATGTCAGGCTTGCATCAAAGACTCCTGCCAGATGCAGCCCTTTTGCCTCGACACTCGGCCGCGACGCTGCAACGAGTTCGTCAAACAGCGCCCTAAGTTCGACCTGCTCCACGGACAGCGGATTGCGGTCTCCCAGGATAATAGAATATTCCACCATTTCGTCGACCAGTCGCTTCATGTCCTCAGCCTGTCGGGTAGCCAGCGCCAAGCCGACTTCCGCCTTCGACGGGGCAAGCGCGATCAATTGTAGTGCGGTCGAAAACGTGTTGAGGAAGTTGCGCAGGTCGTGCACCACGCTGCGGGTGATCTGCATCCGCGATTCATACAAACCGCTGACCAGCCGCTGCTTCTCGGTTAGCTCATGATTGGCCTGCTCCAGCCTGCCGGTGTATTCGTTGATCTTTCGATTCTGCTCGTTGATGACTTCGCGAATCGACGTCAAGGTTACGAAACTGAGTGCCTCATCGATAAAGTGTTGGGTGCGCGCCTCGTGGTGCCTTGTGAAATAGCTGTGGGTTCCTGCGAACTCCAGGACGGCACCGGTCAGCACCTGCCGGAACAGGTCCAATTCGCGTACCAACTCATCAAGGTGATAGCCCTGTTGCCAGCGCACTTCGCCATGCTTCTTTGCGTTGCGCTCTATCGCCCCCTCGACCCGTTCGAGATCCCCTTCGTCGAGAGCCGTGCAGATCTCTTCGAGGATGGCCGGAAGATGGTCGGCAAGCTGTTCATGTGTCAGCTTGTCGGCCTCCACGAGGTCGGCATCGGCGCAAACTATCGCCATCCATTTTGCTGTCAGGCGGGCTTGCTCGTGGCGGAGAAACACGGCAAAGGCGCGCAGCGGTTTCACTTGCGTGTCAATCATAATTCCTCCGGATAGCAATCTACAGCGATAGGGGGACTTTCACCGCTTAACAAGGCGGGCAGCGCGAAATAATGTGCATAAAGGGACGTCCGGGAGCAAGACTTGCGATCCAGCAGTCATGGGCATTCGCGCCTCGCGACGTTGGGTGAGCCATCTGGCTTACGCCGCGAAGCATCGTGATGGTCAGACGGGGAAGCTGCCGGGCTCGATGCCGATTTGTACCAAGCCTCTGGTCTTGATTCGTTGGGCCCAGGTATTCGCGTCCAGTTCGACGCGAATGCCGTCTACCTTGAACCGGTCGCCATACGCCACCAGCGTCACAGACCAGGGTTCAGGGCCATCATCTTCCACTCGTGTGATGATGAAGCGGTCCCGCGCGCGGTCCCTCCATACCGAATGAAGTTCAGGTTTTCTGGCCATGGCACATTCCATTCTCTATTGGTCGAATTGAACCATGCTCGAATAACGGGCGGTGGCGCGAGACGGTGGCCGTCTGCTGCCGATGTAGTGAAAACGCATCATAGCGCGCCGGGTCGCGCATCTCCCGATATTTAGTATAGAGATTGGCGACCACAGTAACGAACAGATGCGGTCGGTGGGGGGGGAGGGCTACCCGCAAACTACGAGCGATATCGAAATCCGCGCGTGCGCCGAGGCGCGAGCCACGCGGCTTTGGGCTGGCAGACCATGCACATGACAAGGGCGCCAACACTGTCGTGCTGGTGGAGCGGTGCAAGCGATGGAAGCTGCGAAGCATGGCAGGCAGCGGCACAGCGTTTGCGTTTCGCTACTCGATTTCGCCTCCGCATCACTGGCCGGGCGTCGTGAGAACGGATTCTTTCCCGAACGTGAATATTTGTCGGGAGTGCCGGCACCTAAGTCCAATGGAACACCGCATCCTGCTTCGTATGGGCTTGTTCCACGGTGGAGCGCTCCCCGCCGATCCGGTGCCGTTCGTGCGTGGCCGGCTTGCCCGGCGGCGTCCTTCGGCCGATGGGGGGAGTGGCCAAAGACAGGGGGGCAAATCCGGCAGGAAGGGGGGAGCATTGCGTATTGACTCCATCGGAGAACCTCCATGCGCATCCCGATCGCGACATGCATTGAAGGAGAGCGAGCGGCGACAGTTGACCGACCATGTGCGTGAAGGGTATGTGCCTTGTATCGTGCCCGCGCTAGGCGCCCCGCCAGCTTTGCCTTTCTGCGGTAAATATCTGGGCCTATCACCGCACCAGGTGCGGCGAATAACTTGCGCCTGCGGAGAAAGCAGCTCATAATCTCCGCATGGAAAGCGGAGATTACACGTACATCTGGCAGGCCAGTGACTGGCCAAGCTGGCACTACGATCTGGCGGCCCTGGCAGTGCCTATGGCCGAGGTTAGTCGCGCCCAAGGACTGCTGATGGGGCGCTTGGCTGATGTTGGCATGGCTCTGCGCGATCAGGCGAGTCTCGCGGCGCTCACCGAGGACGTGGTCAAGACCAGTGAGATTGAGGGCGAACAGCTCAGCGTCGCATCCGTGCGTTCGTCCATCGCTCGCCGCCTGGGCGTGGATATCGGTGCACTGGCCCCGGTCGATCGTCACGTCGAAGGCGTGGTTGAAATGGTGCTCGACGCGACCGCCAATTGCCATGCACCGGTCACCCGGGAGCGATTGTTCGGCTGGCATGCCGCGCTGTTTCCCACCGGCTACTCCGGCCTTGCCCGGATCAAGGTCGGTGGCTGGCGTAACGACACCAGCGGTCCGATGCAGGTGGTGTCCGGCCCCATCGGCCGACAACGTGTGCATTTCGAAGCGCCGCCAGCCACTCGCCTGGAAGCTGAAACAAGCCAATTTCTTGACTGGGTCAATGGTGCATCGAACGATCCACCTCTGCTCAAGGCAGGCCTCGGCCATTTGTGGCTCGTCACCGTGCATCCGTTTGACGACGGCAATGGCCGTATAGCCCGTGCGATCGGCGACCTGCTGCTGGCGCGCGCTGATGGCAGCCCGCAGCGTTTCTACAGTCTGTCAGCGCAGATCCAGCGGGAGCGCCAGGCCTACTACGATATCCTGGAGCGGACCCAGAAGCGGTCGATGGATGTCACTGAGTGGCTGGCCTGGTTCCTCGATACGCTGCATCGCGCCGTCGATCAGGCGCAGGACACCCTTGATGCTGTGCTGGTCAAGACGCGGTTCTGGCAGCGCTGGGCGACCACGCCACTGAACGAGCGGCAAGTGAAACTGCTCAACCGATTGCTCGATGGCTTCGAAGGCAAGCTCACCAGCTCCAAGTGGGCGGCGATTGCCAAATGCTCTCCAGACACCGCGCTGCGCGATATCACTGATCTGCTCGCACATGGCGTATTGCGGAAATCGGATGCAGGCGGGCGCAGCACCAGTTATGAGTTGAACGACCTATCCGAATAGGCACGCCTCCGGGAAATGACTCGGCAAGAGCGGGGGCCGTCTTAACGGATCCACCCGATCCGGTGGCGTTCCTGCGTGGCCTCATGCCGCGCATCGTCCTCCGTACGGACATAGCCATGCCGACAGCGATCCTTATCGACGGCGCCTACTTCATCAAGCGATTCCGGTCGCTCGACCCGGAGCACGCCTACGATGCCGCTCGTGTTGCCGACTGCGCTCATCAGTGGGCTTGCGCTCACCTCGTGCCCCAGCGGCGCAACGGGGCGCCGGCCGGGCGCCCGCGCGAACTGTACCGGATCTTCTTCTACGATTGCCCGCCGCTGCAGAAGAAGATGGGGTCGCTTAGCTACAGCTCGGCTAGGCAGCTGCGCGCAGAAACCTCACTCGGGCAGGCTGGGTAAGTTCCGTGAAGCTAAGGCAACCACCTACCGGTCTGCTCGGCGCGCTAAGGCGGTGAGCTTGGCATTGGTGCTGCATTAATACTGGGAACGGTAATCAGCATTACGACCTTACTGATCTTGCCTTCTGCTTGGGTTTTTTCACCGGCTCCCTGCCGAAGACGGCGCAGTAGGACGGCCTTAGCGAGCAACCGTAAGCGTCAGAGTCGCGTCTTGACAGCGATGGTTTCTGGATGCTCGGCCAGGGACACGAACTCCTTCGTGGACCCATCCAGTGCCGCAATCGAGCCGTGCCCAATATCGTAGACCCATCCGTGCAAATCCACCCGGTGCTGCGCCAGTGCCAAGGCGACAGAAGGGTGGGTCTGTATATTTGCCAGCTGAGCCACAACGTTTTGCCGGACGAGGGCTTCCAGACGATCCGCAGCCGAAGGGTACTCCTGAGCGGCGTTGATCACCTTAGCCGAATCGGCATGACGGAGCCATTGAGCGACTGCTGGCAAGTTATCTAGACAGGCGCAAGTCGCGATGGCGGTCATCGCGCCGCAGTCCGAGTGGCCACATATCACGATATCGGACACCCCAAGAACCGACACAGCATACTCAACTGTCGCTGAGACCCCCCCGGGTTCTGGCCCATACGAAGGCACAATGTTTCCCGCGTTGCGGATAACAAACAGTGCCCCAGGCTCACACTGGATTAGGAGCTCCGGTACCACCCGGCTGTCTGAGCATGTCACAAAAAGCGCGGTAGGTCTTTGACCGTTGGCAAGACTCTTAAACAGTTCGGATCGTTCGGGAAACGCTTCCCGTTGAAAACGGAGGAAGCCTTCGATGATTTCACGCACTGTGAGACACTCCAAAAATTTGACGTAAATAGTATAGCGGCATCAGTTTTCCTGACTCGCTCTGGAAATCGGGGACATTCTCCAACGGGCCCACGTCATAGCTTGATCGCCGCTCCCATCGGCCGTTTTGGGCCTAGATTTGGCCCAAGCGGCGGTCCGCCAGTTTTTCAGCCGAAAAATTGACTCCTAGCGCACTTACCGACAGGTACGTTGCGTTCCCGTTAGGAAAGTGCACTATGAAGCAATCGCTACGGCGGAAGAATGATAGACAGTAAGATTTTGATTTATTTGAATATTTTCCTGACCGTCGACCGGAAACCCGCATGGATGCTGGGGACTGCTATCCCGGTAAACTGCACGGGAATCAAAGGGAACACCCCTGGTGGGTTTCCATCCTGTCTTCATTCTTCGATCCCCCATGCCTTGCGGCTTGTCAATGATGCGTTCTGCTTGTGTTTCGGCGTTGTGGTTCGCAGATCATGCGTCCGGGTTCGGATCTGTACTTGGGGTTGGCGTGCCCGGTGCTTTCCGCGCGGCCGCCTGCCTTGAAGCGCTGGCCATCCGACGCTCGCGCGCAAACCTCTTGAAGTACGATGACGTTCATAGCGCTGGCCAGTCAACACGATGGGTTCACCGGCCACATACAGGTCGTCGACGCTGAGCGCGATTGACAATTTTTCCGGCTCTTCTTCGCCGCCTCGAATCGCGGGGGAGGCTCGAGGCGCCCTGAAGATATTGAAGCCGCGCTCTGAGGTCATCCAGCGCATAAAGATTGTTCTGCAGGCTGCTATGCCGTTCAACAAAATGAACCGAGTTGGGTTCGCGGCTGTTTTCGATGGGAATCGCGGAAACGCGTGGAACCCGGAGCGATACCCTGGGTGGTCTAACACCTATCAATTGATGCAGATGGCCCGCACCACTGGCTCAAGGCCGACGGTCAAGACACCGCTATGAAGTCGCTTCCTCGAGTTCGCCGGTCTCCCAACAGGGGACTGACCGTCGACAAGCCACTGCAGACACGGCTGGCACCTGATTTCCGGGACCGATACTGCGGCGCAAGGAGCCGGCACCAAGCACGATTTTCTCAGACGCCGGTGGGGTCGGAAAACGCAATTAATCGCCAGCCTTAACCTCACAGGCTTGGACGTTACGGTGCTGAAGGCGCTTCCAAGGGATAGTAGACCGTGCGGCATTTGATGAAAAAATGATATTCGGATCGGCTTCTATCCTCTGAGGCCATCATCCCCCGGCCGTAAAAAGAGAGCGAGCAATAGGAAGCGGGACGCGGCTACCCCAAGCGCTTCCACCCAATCCGGTGGCGCTCCTGCGTGGCCTGATGGCGCGCATCGTCTTCCGTATGCAGGTACGCGCTGGTGGTCGAGATGGACGCGTGCCCGAAATTGTCCCTGACAAAGCGCAGGTCCACCTGCTGGTCGGTCATGTGCGACCCCGCCGTATGGCGCAGCCAGTGCGCCGAGGCGCTGGCCAGCACCTCGGCCCGGCTTTCCCAATCCGGTCCGCGTGCGCGCAGGCGCTCGGCCGCCAGCGCGAAGATCTCCTTGAGCACTAGGTGCAGCGCGCCGCGCGACAAGGGTTTTTCCTTGCCGATGACCGGCAGCACGATGGGGCGATCCTCGCCTGGCAAAGGCATCGGCGGCAGGCTGTGGGCGGCGCGATAGCGCGCCAGCTCCACCATCATTTCGTCCGTGGCCGGCACCAGCCGCGTCTTGTCCCCCTTGCCCGTCACCTCCAGCCACCAACGCTCCAGGCCCTGGCTGTCACGGCGGCAGAAAAACGCCCCCATGCGCGTGCTGGCCACCTCCGCCGCCCGCAAGCCCCCCAGGTACAGCACGGTCAGCAGCCAGCGGCAGCGCGCCGCGTGCAGGCGGTCGCGCTCGGTCGCACGTTCGAGCGTGCCCGGCATGGCGTCGATGGTGTCCTTGACCGCCTGCCACATGTCGTGACTCAGGTAGCGCGTGATGCGCGGCTTGGGCGCGCCGCGCCGGCTGCGGGCCAGCGAGAGCGGGTTGCCGGCCAGATAGCCGGCGTCGACCAGCCAGGCGAACAGGCCATTGAGGATCACCAGGGTGTGGCGCGCGCTGACCGGGGAAAGCGGCCCGGCGAACGGCCGCCACGCGGGCGCGTCGCGCGCCAGCTTCTTGCGCGACGCCATCACCCAGCGCCAGGCCGGCTGCGGATCGGCCAGGAAGCGCTCGTACAGCAGCAGATCCTCATGGGTCAGCGACGACAGCGGCTTGCCGTGCTGCATCACGGCCCACAGCAGCAGCCGCTCCACCTCGCGCCGATAGGTCTGCAGGGTGGCGGGGGTGTCGGCGTAGCGGGCGAGCCAGGCCGTCACTGCCGCCAGATCGTCGGCGGCCGAGATCTGTGGGGTGCCGCCGCGGGCCCGGTTGCTGCCAGCGGCGCCGGACAACTCGGCGGGCAGGCGCAAGCGCTCGATCGGGGTGGCAGGCAGGGTGGCGAGGGGCAGCTGGCTGGATTCCATGGGTGAGGCGTGAGGCGCGTTCTCAAATTAGCCATAATTATAGACAGAATATGAATTATGTCTAAAGTTTGCTCGATTTATTCAATAAATTAACGTATTACGTAGTAATATTTATCTAAAATCATCTCGTCCGCCGCCCAAACATGACCGCCAGCCCCGCATCCACGCCGCCCATGCCCAGTGACGCCGCTCCCGACGCCGCCCTGCAGGCCACGCTCGCCGCCGACGTGGCCACCCTGCGTGCGCAGTTCCCCGAGACCCGCGCGCTCTACCGCGAGGTCTGCGCCCTGTTGTTCTTCAGGTATGGCATCACGCCCACCGCCAACAAGCTCTACGGCCTGGTGCGCAAGGGCAGCATGGGCACGCCCACTGAGGTGCTGGCGCAGTTCTGGGCGGACCTGCGCGGCAAGATGCGCGTGACCATCGACCACCCCGGGCTGCCGGACGCGCTCAAGGCGATCGCGGCCGACGCCGTGCAGTCGATCTGGCAGGCCGCCAACGCGGCCGCCGCCGGCGAACTGGCCGCCTTACGGGCCGAAGCGCGGCTGCAGGCGAGCGAGGCGGAGGCGCAGCGCGACCTGGCACGGGCCGCGGTGGTGGTGGCCGAGCAGGAGACTGCGGCAATGCAAGTCGAATTCGACGCCGCCCAGCGCGCACGCGCGGCGCTACAGGGAGAACTGGACGCCGAACGCCAGGCCCACGCGGCCGCGCAGGCGCGTCACGAGGCAGGAACCCGCCAGGTCGAGGCGCTCGAGCGGCAACTGGTTGAGTTGCGTACCCAATTCTCGGCGGAGCTGGAACACACCCGCGAGCAGGTCGCGGTGACGCAGGAACGCGCCGAGGCCACCGAGCGCCGCGCGCTGCGCGAGATCGACCAGGAGCGCACGTTGCGCCAGAAGGGCGAGCAGGCGCTCGCGGACCTGCGTGTTGAGCTGGCGGCCGTGCAGGCACGGGCGCAAGACGCCGCCGTCGCCGCCGCCGAGGCGCGGGCGCGACTGCAGGCCGAGCGCGATACGCTCAGTCGGCAACTGGCGGAGACAGAGCAGGCGCTCGGGCGAGGGCAGGCGGCCCAAGACGAGCTGCGGGCCGAACTGGCAGTGGCGCTGCGGCGGGCCGAGCGCGCGCAAGCCGAGACCACCGCGGCGCGCCGCATGGCGAACCCCAGGCGTCAGGTGCCAGCGACCAAAACCAAGTTCAAATTCAAGCCGGGGCCGGCCTGAGGAGGGGAGGGGGCGAGGATTTGTCCACCGCGAGATGGGATAAGCCTGTGGACAAACCGCGCGAGGACCAGATGCCCGGCGGGCCCCTCGGGCCTGATGCATTTTTGAGCAGGGGGGTGGGCACGTGATTCCCAATCCCCAAGCGGGCGGGTGGCTTTACACCAGCGAGCCGCCGGCACAATGTGGAGGCTTAACGGTCTTTGAGACGACAACGCAGGATCCTGCTCCGCAGCTTCCTCAAATCTGTGCACCTAAAATGATGTCGATCGAAATCGAGCGAGCGCAAGCGATTACCTGGATCCGCATCCAGATGGCCCAGCACGGACTGACCCTGGCCGACCTGCAGGCCGCCGGCTGCTTTGCCGAGCCGCCGCCGACCCCAACGCCAGGAGCGGTGCGCTACCGCAATGCGCACGGGCAGGGCTGGGACGGCCGCGGCGCCATGCCGGACTGGCTGCAGCAGGCGATCCACGCCGGGCAGACGATGGAACATTTCCGCGTGCCCGTCACGGGTGTCACGGGGCCCGTCGTGAAGGGGCGTTCCGATTTGAAATCAAACGGTTAGCGAGGAATGTGGAGGATTTTTGACGAATCCCGCCCATTCCTCAGGTAGACATCGCGGAGCGGCTTCCTTCACCACTCCGTAGCACGCCCAAACGCCAGCCAGCGGCCTGAGCGCCCAAGCGGCTGGCCGCTGGTGACGACCAGCGTGGGGCAGGCTAGTTACGGACCGATGATCTTCCTACTCGACATCCTGGGTAGCTTTGCGCTCGCCTACCTGTTCCCTTTACTAGTACACTGCGTCAATTAAATGGCACCGGGCGAATTCGCCGAGATGGGTCGTTGTACTTCCACTTGATGGGTGCCGGATTCTCGTTGTGCTGACGGATATAGCGCGTCAGCTTTCGGTCCAGGTCCTTCACGGAAGTAAAGATACCGCGACTAATTACGTCACGCTGGATACGGGAGAACCAATTCTCCACCTGGTTCAGCCACGACGAATATGTGGGCGTGAAGTGCATGAGCAGAGAACGGGTGCCCGCTTCTCGGCCTTTGCGGACATTGACACTCTTGACGCGTGATGCACTAACCTGCGGTTCGCCTGCGAAACGTCGGAGGGTCGGAGGGCCCGCGTTGAAAACGCACACCAAGAGATCAATCAGGTCCGGTTAGAAGAACGGAGATTGAAATTGATGGCCTTCTTGGTTGCGCGGTACGGAAAAAACTCTTCGCAGCAAATCGATGGAAACGCCGAATTGGTCATGGAATGCGTTCTCTAGGCGGCAGCGATCGGGAAATCCATAATCTTCACCTGCGTTACGAGTCGTACCCAACGTCGATAGATCGAATAGAAATCGCATGAGTCTCTGGGTCATTACGATTTGACGAAAACTCTCTCCTTCCTGCAGGAGTCCAGGAGATATCGTTGCTCCCGCCGCCGCACTCAGAAGTGATGGCGCCGATGCGAGCCGCCAGTCAAGATGCGGTGAAAAAAATACCGCGGAGGAAACCTCCATTGTCAGGGGCTTGCGCGGAAAGGCGCAATGCCGTGCATCGCGGCAGCCTGGATGTTGCGAACTATGGCGGGCTCTGCGACTACTGGGCACTTCCTCCACAAGGCTCGCTACGACAACCCTGTCGAGAGACACTCTCGCCCGCCTTGGGACAGACAGCGTGACGATCTCCAGGGTGCAAGCAAGCGGCAATCGGTTGCGCGGACAGTTCGCGTGAAGCCGGCGATGGACAATCCACACACTCCCTCTTCGACAGACGCCAACACGGGAAAGGCAAAACGCAAATTCCGGAGATGGAGGGAACCTTGATCGAGACCCTTTATACGCAATTGCACGAGGTAATCCTTGATGACACATGCTATTGGAGACGTCTCTCATCCACTGGCGGCCGTCCTCGCCAGAACGGGTCTGCTGGTGCAAAAATTGGTTGGTTGTCGCTCCGCCGAACGGAAGGTCTATGCGTCGTTCGTCACTAGCGACAGGGCGAGGCCCGCGCGGCGCCACAGCCACGGGCTCGGGCGGTAGCGCATGTCGCCGGTCAGGCGCTCCAGGTTCCGCAGCACGGTCAGCACCAGATGCGGGCCGATTGCGTCGCCCAGCGCCAGCGGGCCTTTGGGATAGCCCAGGCCAAGGTTGACGGCGAGGTCGATGTCGACAGGCGTGGCAATGCGCTGCTGCGCGATGTCGCTGGCGATGTTCACGATGCAGCTGATGATGCGCTGGGCCACGAAGCCGGCCGAGTCGCGGATCACGGTCACGGGCACGCCGTCGCTGCCGAACAGGCCGTGCGCGGCCTCGCGCATGGCGGCGGATGTGGCCGGCGTGGTCATCAGGGTGCGGCGCTTGGTGGCTTCAAACGGCAGCAGCGTGTCGATGGCCACCACGCGGGTGGGGTCCAGGCCTTCCTGCAGCGCGCAGGTGGTGGCGTCCAAGCCCAGCGGCGTGACCACGATCAGGGCCTCGGCGGAGGGCTGGTTGCCAGCTTCGGTAGTCATGCCCAGCGCGCTGATCAGCTTGACGGCCATGGCGTGGCCGCGCTCGTCGGCGTGGCTGACCCAGACGCTGGCCGGGCGGGCCGCGGGCAGGGCGGCGGTGGCGGGCACTTGCTTCTGGCCGTCCACGTAGCGGTAGAAGCCGGCGCCGGCCTTGCGGCCGATCAGGCCGCCCACCGTGCGGATCGCCGTGATCGGCGACGGGCGGTAGCGCGGTTCCTGGTAAAACTGGTTGTAGATGGACTCCATCACGGGGTGCGAGACGTCCAGCCCCGTCAGGTCCATCAGCTCGAAGGGGCCCATGCGAAAGCCTGCCTGCTCGCGCATGATGGCGTCGATGTCGGCGAACCCGGCCACGCCTTCCTGCGCGACCTTGAGGCCTTCGATGTTCATGCCGCGGCCGGCATGGTTGACGATGAAGCCTGGCATGTCCTTGCAGCGCACCGGGGTATGGCCCAGGCGGCGCGACAGCGCCATCAGCGCGTCTCCCACGGCGGGGTCCCCGGACAGGCCGTCGATCACCTCGACCACCTTCATCAGCGGCACCGGGTTGAAGAAGTGATAGCCGGCGATGCGGCCCGGCTGCTTCGCGCCGACCGCGATCGCGGTGATCGACAGCGACGACGTGTTGGAGGCGATCACCGCATCGGGACGCAGGATGGCTTCGAGCTTGGCCACTAGGTCACGCTTGACTTCCAGCCGTTCGACGATGGCCTCGAGCACCATGTCGCAGCCGGCCAGGTCGTCCAGCGTGGCGCAGGGCAGCACGCGGGCCAGCGCGGCTGCGCCGTCCTCGGCGCTCATCTTGCCTTTTTCGGCCAGCTTGGCGAAGGTGTCCTGCAGGTATTGCCGGGCGTCGGCCACGGCTTGCGGGTTGGTGTCGTACAGGCTGACGGTCAGCCCGGCCTGCGCGGCGATCTGCGCAATACCCCGGCCCATGGCGCCTGTGCCGACGATGCCGAGGGAATCGATCTGTGATGCAGTCATGGAGAATTGGTTCGTGTGAATTGAGTCGTGTAGTCGACCGCTAGCTTTGATCGCTTTCGGGGATACGCCGGATGCCAGTTGATGACTGCCTTGTAGTTACAAATGACTGGTCTCGTCCGGCATACCCTCTTTTGAGGGTCCGCGCTGCATGCCCTTCCAGAGGCCCATGGCGCCGAGTTCCCCCATGATTCCCCGACGGAACGTCAATACGCACAAGATGAAGATAACACCCATCACCATCGTGACCGATTCGCCCAGCGAGCTGAACCATTGCACTCCAGTCAGCGATGCGATCGCGTCTCCGATATCACCGAGCTTGTTCTCAAGCACAACGATAATGAGCGCACCGACGATCGGGCCGGACAGAGTGCCCACCCCCCCAAGGAGCGTCATCAGGATCACTGAGCCCGACATCGACCAATGCACGTCAGTCAGCGTTTCGAAGCCAAGCACCAACGCTTTCATGGAGCCAGCCAGGCCGGTTAGCGCCGCAGAGAGCACGAAGGCGAGCAACTTGGCGCGATCAGCGTCATAGCCAAGCGAGATGGCACGCGGCTCGTTCTCCTTGATGGCTTTTAAGATCTGACCGAAAGGGGATTGCACGGTGCGTATGACAAAGGCGAAAGCTGCAACGAGGATCGCCAGTGCGACATAGTAAAACGTCAGGTCATCGGCCAAGGGCAGCACGCCTAGCAGCTTGCCGCGCGGGATTCCCTGCAACCCGTCCTCTCCGCCGGTGGCTGGGGCCTGCAGGCAAACAAAGAAGAACATCTGAGCCAGCGCCAGGGTAATCATCGAGAAATAGATGCCCTGGCGGCGGATGGCGAGGGAGCCGACGAGGAAGCCAATGGCCGCGCCTGTCGCTGTTCCCGCGAGCAGTCCCACTTCTGGCGTTACGCCCCAGGTCTTCATGGCATAGCCGGCGGCGTAGCCTGCACCACCGAAGAAGGCGGCGTGGCCAAAGGAAAGAAGACCCGTGAACCCAATAAGTAGATTGAACGCTGCCGCAAAGAGGGCAAAACACAGAATCTTCAGGACAAACACCGGGTATGCGCCGGCCAGCGGGGCTAGAATCAGGCTCGCCAAGACCAGGGCATACAACGCGCGCGAAGTTGTGAGTCGGATTACTTTGATTCTATTGGGCTGCGTCTTCGAGCCCGTGAGAGTCGTATCGTGGAACATTATTTCTCCTTGCCAAACAGCCCTGCCGGGCGCAGCACCAAGACGAGCACCATGACCACAAAGACAACAGTCGATGAGGCTTCGGGGTAGAAGACTTTGGTCAATCCCTCGATGACACCGAGCCCAAGGCCGGTAATGATCGAACCCATGATCGATCCCATCCCGCCAATGACAACCACGGCGAAGACGATGATGATCAGGTTCTGCCCCATCATCGGCGAGACCTGCATGACCGGCGCTGCCAAGGCACCGGCGAATGCCGCCAGTGCGACGCCGAATCCATAGGTAAGCATCACCATGCGTGGGACATTGATGCCAAACGCCTCGACGATCTTTGGATTCTCAGTGCCGGCTCGCAAAAAGGCGCCTAGCTTGGTCTTCTCGATCAGATACCAGGTTGCGAAACAGACGGACAACGACGAGAAGACAACCCAGGCCCGATAGTTCGGCAGGATCATGAAGCCAAGGTTGGTCGCACCAGCCAGAGATTCCGGCGCGGAGTAAGGAAGGCCGGAAACGCCGTAGGCCGATCGCAGGATGCCCTCGATGACAAGCGTTATGCCAAGTGTCAGCAGCAATCCATAGATATGGTCGAGCTTGTAGATGCGCGTCAGCATCGTGCGCTCGATGACCACGCCGATCGCCCCCACCACCAAGGGCGAAATGCAGAGCATCACCCAGTAGTTGAGGCCGAGATACTCCATGCCCATCCATGGGAGGATCGCACCAAGCATGAACAATGCGCCATGCGAGAAATTGATGACATTGAGCAGGCCGAAGATCACAGCAAGCCCGAGACTCAGCATCGCGTAGAACGCGCCATTCACAACACCCAGCAGAAGCTGAGAAAGCATGGCCGGGAGGGGAATTCCAAACAGTGTTTCCATTTTCTCTTTAGCCTCACACTCCGAGTAACTGATGCAGGACGGGCATCTTCTTCTCTAGCTCGGAAGCTGCGAAGCCCTCGACGAGGGTGCCGTGCTCCATGACGTAGAGCCGGTCTGCAAGTGGCGCGGCGAAGCGGAAGTTCTGCTCCACCATCACTACTGTGTAGCCTCTTTTTTTGAGCATCAGGATCATCCGCGCCAGCGCTTGCACGATCACCGGCGCCAGGCCTTCGGAGATCTCGTCGAGCAGCAGCAGGTTTGCTCCGGTGCGCAGGATGCGGCCAACAGCCAGCATCTGCTGCTCGCCGCCCGACAGGCGCGTGCCCTGGCTCTGGCGGCGCTCCTTCAGGTTGGGGAACATGTCGTAGATCTCGGCCTCGCTCATGCCCTTCTGCGCCCGGCCGCCTTTCGCTTTCAGCAGCGGCGGCAGCAGCAGGTTCTCCTCGCACGACAGGCTGGCGAAGATGCCCCGCTCTTCCGGGCAATAGCCGATGCCGCAGTGCGCGATCTTGTGCGTCGGCATGCCGATGGTCTCG
>NZ_BAAILO010000004.1:0-5648 GCF_054589115.1 Cupriavidus sp. 8B
GCCCGGGGCCGGCCACTTGACGCTGAACTTGCCGTCGGCGTCGGTGGTGAATGCCATCTCCTGCAACCGGTCGCGATAGCGGATGCCGCCCGGCACCACGGCGACCTTGACGTTGGCGGCAGGCTTGCCGTCCAGCAGCAGGCGGAAGCTGGCGGCGTCGCCGGCGACCAGGTCGTTCGGGTGCGTGACGGGCGCCAGCTCCAGGCCGCGGCCGGTGGTCTGCAGCACCTTGGCGGTGGGCTTGCCGGCCGTCACGAAGGCTTCCAGCCGGCTATCGGCCTGCGTCACCTGCAGGTCCTGCGCGCCGGCCGGCACCTCCTTGGCGAAGGCTTCGGGCGAACCGCGCCAGCGCTTGGCCTGGCCGTCCACCTTGTAGCTGGCGAACAGGCCGTGGTTGACCATGGCGACCTTGTAGGTGCCGGGCTGGGTCAGGTGCACGTCGAAGGTGCTGCGATAGCGGCCGGTGCTCGCGTTCTCGACCTTGGCCGCGGCGCCGTCCGGTGCTGTCACGGCGAGGTTGTCGAGGCGCAGCGGCACGTGCTCGAAGTAGAACAGGTCGTTCGACACGGCGGCGTCGACGGTCACCCACGGGTCGCTGCCCGACAGCACGGTAGCCGACGGCAGCAGCCACTGGCGGTGTGCGTGGGCGGCCAGCGGCATCAGCGCGGCCAGGGCTAGCGCGGCGGCCTGGACGGACAGTTTGGTGGCGAAGGTCTTCATCGTCATGTTCCTATTCCTCTTGCTATTGAATGCAGGGCTGGTTCAGCGGTTCGGGCCACAGGGGCTCGGGGCTCAGGGCTTCAGGTCGACCGAGACGCCGCCAAGCTCATGCTCGCCCTTGGCCTTGGCCGAGGCAGCTGCCTTGGGCGGCCAGGCAAAGGGCATGCGCAGCAGTTCCCGGCCACCGACCTCGCGGGCGGCTTCCACCACGAGCTGGTACTCGCCGGCGGGCAGCTTGCCCAGCGGCGCCTTGGCATCTGTAAAAGTGAGCGTGTGCTCTCCGGCCGCGCGCGTGGCGCCGGAGATGCCATCAGCGGGCATCTGCATGTCGCGCCCGGCCTTGCGCCACCACTGGCGCATGTCCTTGAGCCACTTGGTGCCTTCGCCGTCCTTGTGCTTGACGTCATACCAGACGGCCAGCGTGGCGGCCGGGTTCTGGTCGGCGCGCTCGATCCACATCGAGACATAGGGCCGGTGATACTCCGCCACGTTCAGGCGAGGGATCTCTACCTTGACGTTCATTTCGGCCGCCACGACCGGGCTGGCGAATGGCACCGCGGCCATGCCGGTAAGGGTGACGGTAAGCAATCGACGCATAACGGGACCTCGTCTGAGAACGGTAAACAGGATCAAGCGATCGTTAGTGGATGAACAGCAGCGCCAGCAACAGCGGCACCACCAGGCCTAGCCCAACCAGCGGCCAGGTCGCCATGCGGCCGCCGGCGTGCAGCTTGAGCAGGAACAGCCCGGTCACGCTGAAGATCAGGCAGGCCGCGGCGAACACATCCAGGAACAGGCTCCAGGCGCGGCCGGTGTTGCGGCCCTTGTGCAGGTCGTTCAGGTAGGAGATCCAGCCACGCGTGGTCTTCTCGTACTGCACCTCGCCGCTGTCCAGTGCCAGGCTGACCCAGGCGTCGCCACCCGGGCGCGGCAATGCGACATAGATCTCATCGGCCTGCCACTCGGCCTCGCGGCCACTGGCGTTGATATCGAGTTCCTGCGACAGCCAGTCGCCCAGCGCCGCCGGCACCGGGCCCTTGTCGCCGTGCGTGACCTTGCGCAGGGCTGCCGTGAGGCTGGCCGGCGCCGTCGCCGTGCGCTTGACCACTTGCGGGCGCGCCTCGATCTGGCCGGCATGGTTGAGCGTGAAGCCGGTCACGGCAAACAGCAGCATGCCGATCAGGCACATTGCCGAACTGATCCAGTGCCACTGATGCAGGTGTTTTAGCCAGAAGGCCCGGCGCTGCTGGCCGGCCCCTAGCGATGTTTCAGTCATGTTGATTTTCCGGCGCCCGGCAACCTGCTTCTCCGGTGCCTCACTGGTCAGCTTGCCGCGTCCGCGCGAACGTGCCGCGCCCTATGCCAGGTGACGGTTCAGGCAAATAAGGCGAAAGGATAATGGTTCTCATTTGAAACTGCAATGGCAAGGCAAGCCGTTGCCCGTTACGTTGCATTACAGCGGCACAAGGCAAAGCATCGAGTTCCGGGCCGCCCGCTTCTGTCGAAGTGTCCGGTGATCCACAAGGCCGAAAGCATTGTGCGGCTATGCGCACGCGCCGCGCCGAATGCCCTGCAATCCCTTGCCGTACCTGAGGAAACCCCCTAGTCCCGCTGCGTCAAGTTTGCCTCCCCGCCCGCCGTTATCGCGTCAGCAGTGCCGTGAATCCATACCTAGAAAACGGGGGAGAGAGAATGCTGGAGCGCCTGAGCCTGAGGAAGAAGTTGCTGTTGCCATTGCTGTTGAGCTGGGTCTGCCTGCTCGGGCTGACGCTATGGGACGCCTGGCAGATGCGCGAGTTGCGCCTGGCCGAGAAAAAGCTCGACCTGGCGCACGTCACCGAGACCGCGCTGTCCGTGGTGCAGTCGTACGAGGCGCTGGGGCGCAGCGGCAAGATGCCGATGGAGGAAGCCAGGCAGCAGGCCCTGGAGCGCGTGCGTGCCATGCGCTTTGGCGAGGACGGCTACTTCACCCTGATGCACTCCAATGCGGTAGTGGTGATGCACCCGTTCAAGCCGGAGATGAACGGCAAGAACATGGAAGACACCAAGGACCCGAAGGGCACCTACCTGTTCCGCGATATCGCCGCGATCGGCAAGGGCGCGGGACAAGGCTACGTGCAGTACCTGTGGGCCAAGCCTGGCGCGGAAGCGCCGCAGCCCAAGCTGAGCTACGTGGCGAACTTCAAGCCGTGGGACTGGAATTTCATCGCCGGGGTCTACCTGGACGACATCGACGCGGCATTCCGCCAGGCGCTGCTCAAGTCGCTGGCCTTGCTGCTGGGCATCGGCACGGTGATGACCCTGGTGGTGCTGCGCATCGCCAACGGCCTGCATAAACAGCTGGGCGGAGAGCCGGCGCTGACTTCGCGCATTGCCGCGCGTATCGCCGAAGGCGACCTGGCCAGCGAAGTGCACACCGCTCCCGGCGACAACCACAGCGTGCTGTTCGCCATGCAGCAGATGCAAACCCGCCTGACCGGCGCTATCGGCAGCATCCGCGGCTCGGCCGATTCGATCGCCGGAGCAGCCCGGGAGATCGCCACCGGCAACGCCGACCTGTCGCGCCGCAGCGAGGAGCAAGCGGCATCGCTGGAACAAACCGCGGCCAGCATGGAACAGCTCACCGGCACCGTGCGCCAGAGCGCCGACAATGCACGCCAGGCCAGCCGCCTGGCCGAGGGCGCATCGGAGATCGCGGTGCGCGGCGGCGTCATCGTGGGCAAGGTGGTCAACACCATGGGCGAAATCAAGGCCGCCTCCGGCAAGGTGGTCGACATCATCGGCGTGATCGAAGGCATCGCCTTCCAGACCAATATCCTCGCGCTCAACGCCGCGGTGGAAGCCGCCCGCGCGGGCGACCAGGGCCGCGGCTTCGCGGTGGTGGCCGGCGAGGTACGCAGCCTGGCGCAACGCAGCGCCACCGCCGCCAAGGAGATCAAGGCCTTGATCGGCAACTCCGCGCAACGCGTGGACGACGGCTCAGCGCTGGTGGAGACCGCGGGCCAGGCCATGGATGAGATCGTGGAAGCCGTCAAGCGCGTGACCGACCTGATGGGCGAGATGCGCGCCGCCACCGAAGAGCAGACCGGCGGCATCGAGCAGGTCAACCAGGCCGTGACGCAGATGGACCAGATGGCGCAGCAGAACGCCGCGCTGGTGGAGCAGGCAGCCGCCGCGGCCGCCTCGCTCGAAGACCAGGCGGATGCGCTGCACCGGGCCGTCGGCACGTTCCGGCTGGTGGGCGCCTGAATTCCGCACAGGGCAGTAACCAGCGGCGCCCAGGGCTCGGCATGCCGGGCGCCGTTCTTCGCGCGCTTCACTGCGCGCTTCTCGTGCGCCTGGGACTTTCCCGCTGCCCGGCGCACGGTTTTCTTCCCCAGCGGTTCTACCTCGGCCGCGCCACCTGCAAAGCCCTCCCGAAATAAGTTGAAAATTTCTCTTGTAATGAGATTAATTCCCATTTACTATGGCTTCACTGACTGACGCGGGCAAGCAAGACAAGCCCCGGCGCCAGGCACCAGAACACAGCTAGGCCAGCGGCAAGTCCGCGGCAACCAGAATTTTGCGGTGTCGCAACGCGGCATCCATCACCGTCTTTTGTGGGGACCGCTCCGTACCGCGGAGCGTTTGGCAGTAGCCAGTCACCGGAGGATCGGGAAAGCAACCAGACCCCGCTTTCCCGATCGGCTCTTCGGCCGACAAGCCAAGCCATTTTTTTATTCCGCGAGCCGTGCACCACGGCTTGCAGCAGCGGGCGGCCTTCCTTCCAGGAAGCCGCCCGCTGCACTCCTACGGTTGGCAATGCGAACGTCCGCCCAATGCGCGTGACGGCGCAGCCGGCCCGAGCACCTTCATTTCCGATAGATGCGCCCCGTGCGGGCGCGAAGCCGCAGCATGCTGATGCCTCCCGACAGGACCGAACCCATTGACCTCAAGCGCGCCGGACTCAAGGCAACGTCGCCGCGCGTTCGCGTGCTGGAAGTCTTCCGTGCCAGCCCGCGGCGCCACCTTAGCGCCGAAGAGGTCTACCGCATCCTGCTGGCGCAGGAAGTCGACGCCGGCTTGTCGACAATCTACCGCGTGCTCAACCAGCTGGTGCAAGCCAACATCCTGCTGCGCCACAGCTTCGAAGCCGATCACGCGGTGTTCGAGCTCAACGAAGGCGGCCACCACGACCACCTGATCTGCGTCGCCTGCGGCCGCGTGGAAGAATTTCGCGACGAAGCCATCGAAATCCGCCAGCGCGCAGTGGCCACCGCCAATGCCTTCGTGCTGCGCGAGCACATGCTGGTGCTATATGGCCAATGCCCTGATTGCCGGGCCGACAAATCCATCAACTGATACGGCCCTAGTTCCACCGCCTCCCATTGTCGGAACCACGGCCTCGCCCGTCCCCGTCCAACGCGGGCGCCGGCGCGCACCCGGAGTCCATCGTGGATCGCCAGACCAAACCCCTGACCGAACTCAAGCGCCTGCTCAACGATTGCCTGAGCGAGCAGCCCGGATGCCACGGCTGCCAGTTGCACGCGGTATGCGTGCATCGGCCGGACCACACCGGCTGCAACTGGAGCGCGGAAGTGGATTTCCCTGGCCGGAGCGACGAAGAAGCGATCACGAGCCTGCCACTGGCACGCAGGGTGGTGGTTATGGTTCGGGAGCGCTTCAATGTCGAGAGAATGAACATGGGCGACCCGGGCCTGAGCCTGGCTTGAGCAGCCGGCACGGTTCACTCACATAGGTGACAGTTTTCCACCCCGCCACGACTCGCGGTATCCTCAAATCACAGATTCGGTGTAGCCGTGATTCCCGCCACCAGGCGGAAATCACCCATGCGCGATGCGCAGCGAGCCGTCAAGGTTTTCATCTCCCGTTATGGGGCGCCTCGTCGGCAGGCAAAAAGAGCGGAAAAGAGGGGGCCATGTCTGAGC
>NZ_BAAILO010000005.1:0-52653 GCF_054589115.1 Cupriavidus sp. 8B
TAGTCAAAGGGGTCGACTGAAGTTAACACCGTCAGATTGTGTTTACAAGTAGCACTGCCTTATCGAGGACGCCGATTTGTGGGCAAACCTCAGCCCCTCAGGGGGAGAGGGCTGGGGAGAGGGGTGGCTTAGCGAGGAACCACAGGAAGCGAAGCCAATGGCTTTTCCCAGCACGACGGCATAACGAGCGCCCGCCCTCTCCCCCAGCCCCTCTCCCGCGCGCGGGAGAGGGGAGCACGACAACGCAGATCCGGCTTTGCCAGCGAGCTGAAGGGCCCTCGCAAGCGAGGGCCCATTTGCGCTATGAAGAGACTATCCCGCGAAGCACGATGCCCTGGTCCGGATCACGCCTTAAGCAGTAGCCGCATCGGCTTCGTACTTCTCGGCATAGCTTGCGTTGGGCTTGGCCAGGAGGTCAAGCTGCTGCAGCGCCAGCGTCCCTTGGCAAACGTCCCGGAATTCGATCGCAAGAGTCGGAGTTTTTTCTTCGCCCTCCCCTCGTACATTGGAGGCTTACCTGCTGAGCGAGACCGGCCCGATCCGGCTCGCCTGAGGAGATTTTCATGCAATTGCATTTGAGCCACCTCGATTCCCCGTTGGGTGAAATGCTGCTCGTCACCGACGCGCAGCAGACGATTCGTGCCCTGGACTTCGCCGACCATCGGGCCCATCTCCTGCGCGGCCTGCGTGCACATTACGGCACCTTCGAACTGGGCGAGACCCCCGCACCGGCTACCATTGCCGACGCGCTGGCCCGATATTTTTCGGGCAAACTGGATGCGTTGGACGAGTTGGCGACCCAGACCGCCGGCACGGACCTGCAGCGCCAGGTCTGGGCTGCCCTTCGCCTCATCCCGGCCGGCTCTACCACCAGCTACGGCAAACTGGCCAAGGCAATGGGATTGGCCGACCCACGTGCGGCCATCGATATCGGTGCCGCCAGCGGTGCCAACCCAATTGCTATCGTGGTGCCATGCCACCGCGTGATTGCCGGCAACGGCGAGCTCAAGGGTTACGCCTGGGGCCTGCACCGCAAGCGCTGGTTGCTCGAACACGAGAAGGCGATCGGGCCGTATCCCGTCGCCCCCCAAACCGCCACCCTGCCAGGATTCTGATCTTGCCGACCACAGTGATCGCCACCGACCTGTCGCCCGAGGCGTACAGCCAGGCCGCAGAATTCCTGTCTGGACTGGACACCGACTGGGCGCGCCACGTCGCCGCCACCGGCCCCTGCCGCCACGCCGCGAAACCCGCGCGTGAGCCCTTTGAGGCGCTGGTGCGCGCTATCGCCTACCAGCAACTGCACGCCAAGGCGGGCGACGCCATCCTGGCGCGCCTGCTGGCGCTGTATCCGGATGTGGCCTTCCCCGCTGCGCAACAGTTGCTGGCCACCGATCCCGAACTACAGCGCGCCTGCGGTTTCTCGGCAACCAAGCTCGCCACCCTGCGCGGCATTGCCCAGGCCACCGTGGATGGCATCGTGCCCACCCGGACCGAGGCGTTGCATTTGCCCGATGACGCGCTGATCGAACGCCTGGTCTCGCTGCGCGGCGTGGGCCGCTGGACAGTGGAGATGCTCCTGATCTACACCCTGGAGCGCTCGGACATCCTGCCGGTGGACGATTTCGGCGTGCGGGAGGGCTACCGGCGGCTCAAGGGCCTGGAGAAGGCGCCTACGCCGCGCCACATGCGCGAGATTGGCGAGGCCTGGCGTCCTTATCGGACCGTCGCGGCCTGGTATCTGTGGCGCATCCCCACACGATGACAATTCAATCGCAAGAATCGGAGTTCTTGCGATTGAATTCAGCCTTACCCTGACTTCGTCATCAAGCATGCAAAGGAATTCGCCATGAATTCGACACATCAGACGCGCCGGGCCTACGCAACCGACGACTTGCGATGGCAGGCGGTCCAGGCCCGCGACCCCAACGCCGACGGGCATTTTGTGTATGCCGTGCGCACCACCGGCGTGTATTGCCGGCCCAGTTCGTCAGCCCGTCTGCCCAAGCGCGAGAACGTTGCGTTCTTCGACACCGCCGAAGCCGCCGAGGCGGCGGGCTATCGCGCCAGCCGCCGCGCCAAGGGCGACCAGACCCGTGCGGCCGCCGAGCGCGCCGACCTGGTGGCCCGGGCCTGCCGCCTGATTGAAGCCGCCGAGACGCCGCCCAACCTGGACGAACTGGCCACACAGGCCGGCATGAGCCCGTTCCACTTCCATCGCGTGTTCAAGGCCGAAACCGGACTCACCCCGAAAGCCTATGCCTCGGCCAATCGCGCCAGGAAGCTGCGCGAAGAACTCAACGTGCCCAACGCGTCGGTCACGGATGCGATCTATGGCGCGGGCTTCAACTCCAACAGCCGTTTCTATGAAGCGTCCGAGCACTTGCTCGGCATGCACGCCCGCGACTACCGCGCCGGCGGCGTAGGCGCGGTGATCCGCTTTGCGGTCGGCCAGTGCTCGCTGGGGGCGATTCTGGTCGCACAGAGCCAGCGCGGCATCTGCGCCATCCTGCTCGGTGACGATCCCGACCTGCTGGTGCGCGACCTCCAGAACCAGTTTCCCAAGGCACAATTGGTCGGCTGCGACGCTGGCTTCGAACAGTTGGTGGCACAGGTGGTGGGCTTCATCGAGGCGCCCTCCATTGGCCTGAACCTGCCGCTGGATGTACGCGGCACCGCCTTCCAGGAACGCGTCTGGCAGGCGCTGCGCGAGATCCCGCCAGGGATCACCGTGAGCTATGCCCAGGTCGCCGAGCGCATCGGCGCGCCAAAGGCCGTGCGGGCCGTGGCGCAGGCCTGCGGCGCCAACCACATCGCCGTCGCCATACCCTGCCACCGCGTGGTCCGGCGCGACGGCGACATTTCGGGCTACCGCTGGGGCGTGGAGCGCAAGCGCGAGCTGCTGCAGCGCGAAGCCAAGACCTGAAGGCTGGTTCTCGAATGCACACCGCAACCCACATCATCGACCGCCTGGACTGGTCCGGCATCGCTGCGCAACTGGACATGGAAGGCTACGCCGTGCTGCCCGGGCTGCTTACGCCGGAACAGGCGCGCGCCTTAGGCCCGCGTGCCGGCCATTCCGAAGGTGTCCGCCGAGTGTCCTTGGCCTCTGGCGACCTGGGCCGCGGCGACTTCTTCTATTTCGCGGAGCGCTTGCCTTCGCCGCTTGCGACATGGCGAGAGGCGTTCTATCGCCATCTCACCCCGATCGCCAACAGATGGAACGAGGCACTGGATGCCGCCTATCGCTATCCGGCAGAACTGGATGATTTTCTCGAACGCAACCGCCAGGCGGGGCAGACGCGGACGCAATCCAACCTGAGCCGGCTGCGCGAGGATGACTACCTGGCTTTGCACCAGCGCGACGAAGGCGAGCACGTGTTTCCGCTGCAACTGGTTGCCTTGCTCGGCGAACCCGGCCGCGACTTCACCGGCGGCGAGTTTGTCATGACCGAGCAGCGCCCGCGCATGCAATCGCGGCCCATGGTGCTACCGCTGAAGCTCGGCGATGCGGCGATCATCACCACCGCCCAACGCCCATTCAAAGGCAGCAAGGGCTACTACCGCGTCAACTTGAAGCACGCCATCAGCCGTGTACGCGGCGGTGAGCGCCTCGGCCTGGAACTGTCGCTCCACGATGCGCCATGATGCGGTCTTGAAGCGCTTCGCCATGACCAATACGACCTGGACCTTGATTGGCCGCGATGGCCAGCCATACCAGAGCGCGGTACCCGGCACGCTCGGCGGTCACCGCGGGGGCAAGCTCTACGGCCGCTTTGACTGCAGGGCCGCGCTGCAGGCCATCGCCCGCGGCGGCTACGCCAGGCGCCGTGTGTTCTTCCTCGACGAAGACACCGCCATCGCCGCAGGCTACCGGCCCTGCGCCGTGTGCCTGCCCGAGGCATATGCCGCCTGGAAGGCGAACCGGCCCGCCGGCGCCGCCAGGAAACGATCGACAAAGACCAAGACCATGACCGCTCAAGCCGCGCTCTTGCAGGATCCTGACCAACACGCTGCTAACAAGCAGGCATCACCCGGCGCTCCTGATGCGCGCATCGCCGCACTGGATTGGCGCCGCATCGAGGAGACCCTGACGCGCGACGGCTACGCAATACTGCCCACGCTCCTGACGCCCGATCAATGTCGGGAGGTGGCGGGCTATTTCACACAGGAGGAGCGATTCCGCAGCCGTATCGTGATGGAGCGCTACGCGTTCGGGCGCGGCGAGTACAAGTACTTTTCCTATCCGTTGCCCGACCTGGTGGCGGCGCTTCGCACAGCGCTATACCCGCACCTGGCGCCGGTCGCCAACCGCTGGCACGCGGCCATGCGCATGGATGAGCGATTCCCCGCCACGCACGCCGAGTTTCGCGGCGTCTGCCATCGCGCCGGGCAGCAGCGCCCAACGCCACTGCTGCTGCGTTACCGCGAGACGGACTATTGTTGCCTGCACCAGGACCTGTACGGTGAGCACGTCTTCCCGTTCCAGGCGGTCTTCCTGCTCGACCAGCCAGGCCGCGACTTCGACGGCGGCGAGTTGCTGCTAACGGAAAGCGACCCGAAGAAGCCGGGTCGCGCTGAAGTCGTGCCGCTGCGCCAGGGACAGGCCGTGGTGTTCGCGGTCAACAGCCGGCCGGTGCGGTCGACCCGGGGCTTCTACCGGGTCAACTTGCGCCACGGCGTCAGTCAATTGCAAAGGGGACAGCGCCATACCTTGGGCATCATCTTCCACGATGCCGGGTAGGCGCCAGTTACCACGCACTCAAAGCCTGCACTGAGCCACCTGCGAATATGGTCATTGGACCACATTTGACCAATAGGAACTTCCCGGGCTATGTTCTATTGTTGGCGGAGAAGAGAGCCACGGAAGGAGTCATGGAGGCACTTCGACGAAGACAAGGGTCACGCAGGCGTCACGACGCTTGAACCCTGCTAATTGCAGCTAATTGCAACTACATGGAGGACCGAGGAACCTATGTCAAAGACAACCAAGAAGCAGTACCTGAAGGCACTCAACCGGCACCTGAAGAAGGAATCGGCAGGCAGGTTCGATACGGTGTTTGTGTGCTATCCGGTCGGCTCAAAGCCGAAGAACGCGACTGGCGTGACAGCAAGTGCGCCCGCCGACGCACAGATCCTCGCGGTCATGGATGCTGTCCAGGCTCGGGTATTTGCCAAGTTCGAGGATTCGGCAAAGCACGGATAGGCAGATGGTTCGGCGACGGCAGGCCGCGCAGGCGCACTGCAAGCGCCTGGCGTGGCCCTAGCCGGCGTCCTGGTCGAGACCGGAACCCGCCGCCCCAGGCATGACGCCTAGGCCTTCGCCGGACGCCCGGTCTTGATGGCTTCGACTTTTGAGACCGCGGTCAGAAATTGCTTTGGCGATGTCGCGGCAAGAAGCAGCAATCCCGCTCGCAGGATCTCGCTCTTCTTGATGTGCACACCCGCGTCGAGGCATCGCTGCTTGAGCTCGGCGATTTTCGCGTAGTCGGACTTTGGCATCGTGAAGCTGTCGCGCAGCACCTTTTCCTTCTTGGCGCCCTGCGCTTTTTTCGGCACTGCCTTTTTCGGCACGGCCTTGTTCGGCACGGCGGCCTCGGCATGAGCCTCCAGCTTCGTTGGCTTGCTCTTTGCAGCCTTCGTCACTGCCTTCTTGCTATCCGAGCCCCGCGGCGCTTTCTTCTTAGGGGTGGATGCGTTGCTATCGGCTACATACCCGCTCGTCGGAAAATGAAATGCCTCTTTCGTTGGCGGCTTGATGATCGGTGAATTCACGGCAAATCTCAAATCAAAAAACAGGATAAACAGTATATACCGTTTAGCGCCGTTTTCCTGCTCCGCGTGAGTTCGGGTTCGCAAGTGCGGTGCTGCCAGATCGCGTGGACCCACTTACCGCCCTGGCCACGGCCAGGGCTCGCCAATGCTGCGGCGACGGGTATCAGGTGGCGCTTCAAGCCACCGCCCTCGCGCATGAGGATCGCCTCGATTACTTGCTAGTGGCGTCGACGGGGGTCCCGGATTCGCTGCCGGCCGCGGTGCCCCGCCCGGGTCGGCGCACGGCTCTCAGCCTACCGCTGCTTCCGCCTCCGCAGAAGAACCGATCGCCGCCATCGGCCTCCAGCCCCGACACGCCGACGCCAGGCGGCATCTCGAGGCTCTCCAGGACCTTTCCCGTTCGCGGGTCGACGTGCCTCAACTCGCTCTGGTCACCTTCCCAGGTGCCGTGCCAGAGCTCTCCTTCGATCCAGGTGACCCCGGTGACGAAGCGGTTGGACTCGATGGTGCGAAGAATCGCCCCGGTTTGGGGATCGACCTGATGGATCTTGCGCTTCCGATATTGCCCCACCCAGAGGGTGCCTTCGGCCCACGCGAGTCCCGAGTCGTTGCCGCCGCCGGGCGCCGGAATCGTGGCGACCACGAGGCCGGTCTTCGGATCGATCTTCTGGATGCGATCCTCGGCGATCTGAAACAGGTGCTGGCCGTCGAAGGCCGTTCCTGCGTGCGCGGCGACATCCATCGAGCGCAGCGTCTTCCCGCTCGCCGGATCCAGGGCAATCAGCTTGTCGCCGGCAGCAAACCAGACTTGCTGACCGTCATACGTGACCCCATGCACGCTGTCGACACCCGGAAAGGGTCCATACTCACGGATGATTTCGGCCGCTGATCGTTTCATGTCTCCATCCTCGTCGCTCGGTAGTGAAGTGCATTCTAGTCACTCGGCAATGGCGCGGGGAGTAACAAGGTCGTCGCGAATCCCGGCACGGGCGGGGTCATCCAGCGACGCGCCCGCCCGCGACCGAACGACTGCACCTTGCCTGCTGCCGCAAGCGCGTCGAGTGCCCGCTGCACGGTGCGCTGGCTGGCGCCAAGCGCCACCGCCAGGGCCGAGCTAGACCACGACTCACCGTCGGCGACGAAAGCGAGCACCGCCGCATGCGCTTCTTCGACGGGCCGCGCCAGCACCACGACCTCGCGGGCGCCGTGCGGCACCAGCGCAAACCCTAGCTTCGTCGCGCTGACGCCGGCCAGCGTCCCAAGCACCGTGCGCAGCCGCCCGACTTCGACCCGCAACCGCGCGCGATGCGATTCATCGGCGTGTTTCGCGCGAAATGCCCGCGCGACGAGCGTGTCCCTCGGCACGTCTGCGGGCCACGCTTCGCCAAGCGCGCGTGCGAGCGCGAACAACACCGGACGCCTTGCCAGCGAGACCACGGTGCGCGCGTCACGCACGACGTGACGGCACGCGTCCACGACGAGCGCCTTCGACGCCAGTAACGCTTCCACTTCATCGAGCAGGAGGAGCCGCTCCTCGCCACGCGCAATCAGGCGCGCCGCGGGCGTGGCGAGGACAAGGGCTGCGCTTTCGACCTCCGCCGTCAGCGCAGGGATACCTGCGTGGCGCGCGGCGCGCTCGGCCCGGGCGAGCGCAGCGCGTGCCGTCTTCGTGCGCAGGCGCCGCATCTCGATCCCCGCAACGACCAGTTCGTGGGCGGCCCTCGACGCGGGCGGAAAAGGCGTGGGGTCGAGCTCGGCGAGCGTCAGCTCGGCCTCGTCGAGATGTCCGATCAGGAGGAGGCGCCGGGCCTCGAGAAACCGCGCATGCGCGGCGTTCACCCGGTCGCCGTGCTCCTCCAGCGTCGCCCGCGCTGCGTCGAGCGCCTTCGCCGGCCAGCCCAGGTCGCGCGAGACGAGCGCGATCTCGGCCTCGGCGACGACACACCGCGCGCGGGCAACGGCTTCTTTGTGGCCGAAGGCTCGCGCCGCACTTCGCACGAGCGCCCTTGCTCTCACGAGATCGCCGAGCTGGGCCATCGCGATGCCGCGCAGGGCGAGCGCAGGCGCGTCGTCGCGCAAGGCGACGCGGTTCAGTGCCCCGAGGGGGTCACCCGCCGCGAGCGCGCGCGCCGCGGCCGTGATCAGCGAATCCATCTGAATCCCAATCCCGCCACACTTGTCACTCCCACCGTCCGGATGCCCGGCACTAATCTATCACGACGACCAACCCGTACGTCGTATCGAGAACGGAGCGAACGACGAAGGACACCCAACGGAGGAAAGCATCATGACGAAACACCTGAGCGCGACACGTGAAGAGTGGCTGGCAGCCCGGCTCGCGCTGCTCGAGGCGGAGAAAGACCTGACGCGGCGCAGCGACGAGCTGGCACGGCGACGTCAGGCGCTGCCATGGGTCCGGGTCGACAAAGCGTACCGGTTCGAGACCGACGAGGGCAGCGCCTCGCTGGCGGATCTCTTCGGAGGGCGCTCGCAGCTCCTCGTCTACCACTTCATGTTCGGGCCCGACTACACGGCGGGCTGCCCCTCCTGCTCGGCGATCGCGGACGGGTTCGACGGCTTCGTCGTCCACCTGGCGAACCACGACGTCACGCTAGCGGCGGTGTCGCGCGCGCCGCTCGCGAAGCTGCAGGCGTACAAGCGGCGCATGGGGTGGACGTTTCCCTGGGCATCCTCGTTCGGCAGCGACTTCAACTTCGATGCCAACGTCTCCTTCACCGAGGCGCAACAGCGCGAAGGGAGCGTCGAATATAACTACAAGCGCGGCGGCCACGCAATGGACGCGACACCGGCGCCGGAGCCCGTCGCCCAGTTCGCGGCCACATGCGGGACCGACGCGCCCACGTACTCGCGCGACCGGCCGGGCCTGAGCGCGTTCGTGCTCGAGGACGGCGTCGTCTACCACACCTATTCCACCTATGCGCGCGGCGTGGACGGCCTTTGGGGCATGTACCAGCGGCTCGACCGCGCCCCCAAGGGGCGCAACGAGACGGGCATCTGGTGGCGCCGCCACGACGAGTACGGCGAGTACGGCGTGCGCTGAGCCAGGTCGTGGGCAACGCTGGCGCAACCGGGGGACGGGAGGTCCCGCGACGCATGGTTTCCGGGCGAGCTACCCAGCGCGCCTTCTTCGGCGTCTCGGCGCTGCTCTTCGCCGCCAGCGCGGCGGTGACGATCGCCTGGCGCGCGTCCATGCCGGCGATGGGCGAGATGCCGATGCCCGGCGGCTGGACGATGTCGATGGCGTGGACGCGGATGTGCGGACAGACGTGGCCCGGCGTTGCGGCGTCGTTCCTCGGCATGTGGGTCGTGATGATGGTGGCGATGATGCTGCCATCCCTGGTGCCCATGTTGGGGCGCTACCGCCAGGCCGTCGGCACGACAGGCGGGACGCGCCTGGGCCGGCTGACCGCGCTGGTTGGCGTGGGGTACTTCTTCGTGTGGACCGCGTTCGGCATGGCCGCCTTTGTGCTGGGCGTCGCGCTGGCGGCGCTCGAGATGCAGTTGCCCGCGCTGGCGCGCGCCGTGCCGATCGCAGCCGGTGTGGTCGTGCTGATCGCCGGCACGCTCCAGTTCACCGCCTGGAAGGCACACCACCTTGCCTGTTGCCGGGAGGCGCCTGGGCGCGGGTGTACCTTGCCGGCTGACGCCGGCACGGCCTGGCGACACGGCCTGCGCCTCGGCCTGCACTGCAGCTACGCCTGTGCAGGGCTGACGGCGATCCTCCTCGTCATCGGGGTCATGGACCTGCGCGCGATGGCTGTCGTGACGGCAGCCATCGCCGTCGAACGTCTCGCACCGGCCGGCGAGCGCGCCGCGCGCGCCATCGGCGCCGTCGTCGTCGGGGCAGGGTTGATCCTGATCGCGCGAGCAGCCGGGCTCGGATGAAATGGGCGCGCGTTTGTCAAGGAATCGCCCATGCCATTGCACATTGCGCTGGCGCTGGCGAGCTTCTGGCCAAGCTGGAACATGCTGGCCATGTTGCCGATGATGCTGTTGCGCTGGCCCCGGCACCGCTGAGGCCAGCGCGTGGCGCGCGCCCGCCCCATGGACGCGCGTACACCAGGGCCTGCCTTCTCCGTTGATATGGCTGGCACCCCGCGGCTCGCCTTACCCAGCACCTGCTGTGCGCTGCATACCGCACACCACTTATCGCGCCTTTCACGCCCCGTCTTTCACGTCCCTTTACCAGGCGCCAACCGGCCTCTCCCGCCGCTTATTCCCCCGCTGGCTCGCCCTCGATCGGGTATGGCAGTGACCTGCTATGGCTGGCCTAAGTCTTGGGCGTCAGACTTGGCACTGCCCCTGTGGTAGAGCAACCATCCCGGGAGAATGCCGTGAACACATTGGCCAGCCGATCCTTGCCTGCCGGCCCCAGCAAAGTGCCCGAGGTGACGGCGTTTTTCTGGATCATCAAGATGATGTCCACTACCGTAGGCGAGACCGGCGCCCATTATCTGAACGTCAACTTCGGGCTAGGCCTCGTGAACACCTCGGCCTTGACGGGCCTGTTGCTTGCCATCGCCTTGTTCTTCCAGGTACGGGCAAAAAGCTATGCGCCTTCGCTCTACTGGATCGCCGTCCTGTTCATCAGTGTATTTGGCACGTTGATCGGCACGTTGATCACCGACAACCTGGGCGACCAACTGGGCGTACCGCTACCGGCCTCGACCGCGGTGTTTTGCGTGGCCCTGATCGCCACCTTCATCGTCTGGTACGGACGAGAGAAGACCCTCTCCATCCGCGCCATCGATACGGTCGGGCGCGAACTGTTCTACTGGACTGCCATCCTGTTCACCTTTGCTCTGGGTACGGCAGCCGGCGACTGGGTGACCCAGGGGCTGGGCCTGGGTTACGGCAATTGCGCACTGCTGTTTGGCGGGCTGATTGCCGTCACTGCCGTGGCTCGCTACGCGTTCCGGATAAATGCGGTTGCCTGCTTTTGGGTGGCCTATGTCCTTACCCGCCCGTTTGGCGCGTCATGCGGCGATCTCCTGTCTCAATCGGGCAGCCATGGCGGCCTGGGCCTCGGGACTGCAGGCATGAGTGCGATTTTCCTTGTGGTCATTGTCGGCCTTGTCCTCTACCTGTCGCTTGCGCAGAAGCGGCTTATGAACTTTTGAACTTTTGAACTTTTGAACTTTTGAACTTTTGAAGTTCTGAAGCTTTTTTTTAGTTTTGAAGTTTTGAACGCCTGATTCCAACCATAGATCGAACTGTCGAACAGGAGCAAGAACCATGAATGGAAGTCCCACGAACCCAACTATCGTAGAGCGGAGCCTGAGCAAGGTTCCCGAAATCACGCTGATGTTCTGGCTTGTCAAGATCGCGGCAACCACGCTCGGGGAAACAGGCGGCGATGCCTTGTCGATGTCGATGAACCTGGGCTACCTCGTCAGTACCGCCATCTTTGCCGTGATCTTCCTGATCGCGGTATCGGCCCAGATTTCCGCCAAGCGCTTTCAGCCCGTGTTGTACTGGGTGACGATCGTCGCCACCACGACCGTGGGCACGACCCTGGCCGATTTTGCCGACCGGTCCCTTGGCATTGGCTATGCCGGCGGCACCGCGGTGCTATCTGCACTGCTGATGCTCTCATTGGCGATCTGGTACAGGACGCTCGGCACGGTATCGGTCGACACCGTGAAAGCGCCGAAGGCGGAGATGTTCTATTGGGTGACGATCATGTTCTCCCAGACTCTGGGCACCGCGCTCGGAGACTGGACGGCGGACACGGCCGGGTTGGGCTACGTGGGCGGGATGATGGTCTTCGGGGCGCTGCTGGCAACGCTGGTTGCGGCCTATTACTGGACGAAGATCTCCCGCACCTTGCTCTTCTGGGCGGCCTTTATCCTCACGCGCCCGCTCGGCGCCGTAGTGGGCGATTTCCTCGACAAGCCGCTGCATTCCGGCGGCTTGGCGATGAGCCGCTTTTCCGCCTCGGCCGCGCTGATGACGCTCATGGTGGCGTGCATCCTGTTCTCCCCGCAACGGGCGGCGGCTCGCGCAAACCACTGACCCTGCACGCGCCGCCCGGCGCTATGATGTGAAAGGCTGGGGATGCCGGTGAGCTTGCTGCCTGCCGGTATGGTTCCCGCCAAGACGCGGCGCCTTGTCCATGGGAGGGTAAATGCGGGTACTGCTGGTCGAAGACGACCCGATGATCGGGCAAGCGATCCAGGATGCACTGAAAGACGCATCCTACGCCGCCGACTGGGTCAGGAACGGACAAAGCGCCCTGGATGCGCTCGCCTGCCAGGACTACGACACCGTGTTGCTCGATCTCGGTCTGCCAGGCAAAAGCGGCCTGGCGGTGCTCGCTTCGGTCCGCGCCCGGGACAACCCCGTGCCAGTGCTGATCATCACGGCGCAAGACGGCCTGGAGGACCGCATTCGCGGCCTGGACGCGGGCGCCGACGACTACGTGCTCAAGCCATTCGAGATGGCCGAATTGCTCGCCCGCATGCGCGCCGTCTCGCGGCGCAAGGGCGGCGTGGCAACACCGGTGCTGAGCAACGGCATCGTCTCCCTGGATCCAGCCACCAAGCTGGCAACGGCGCATGGCGGCGAAGCGGTGCAACTCACCAATCGGGAGTTCGCCCTGTTGCAAGCCTTGCTGGTCCGGCCCGGGGCCATTCTCTCCCGTACCGAACTTGAGGAGCGCATCTACGGTTGGGGGGAGGAAGTGGAGAGCAACGCCGTTGAATTCCTGATTCATGCCTTGCGCAAGAAACTGGGAAGCGCCGCGATCAAGAATGTCAGGGGAATAGGATGGATGGTCACCAAAGAGGATGGAAGGGGCTAAAGGATTCCATCCGGATCCGCCTCTCGCTCTGGCTATCGCTCGCCATCCTGGTGGTGGCGCTCGTGGCCGGGGTGTTTTCCTTCATCGCTGCATTCCAGGAGGCCAACGAACTGCAAGACGATATGTTGCGCCAGGTCTCGGTGCTGTTCGACCGCCAGCATCTGCCGGTGCCGCACCTCGGAGATAGTGGCAGGCTGCCGAACAGCGACGAAGAGGCGCGGGTCGTCGTGCAGTACCTTGCGCCGGGCACCGGCAAGAGCGGTGGCGCAGATGGCGGGCTGCCGCTGGCGTTGCCAGCCACGGCGGCAGACGGGATCCAGACCCTCGACATCAACGTTGAGCCTTATCGTGTCGTGGTGAGAACGCTCGCCACCGGCGAGCGCATCGTCGTCGCGCAGGAAACTGGATTTCGTGACGAGATCGCCCGGGATGGCGCGCTGCGCACCGTTCTTCCCTTCCTGATTCTGGTGCCCATCCTGCTTCTGATCGTCGCCGACCTGGTGCGCAAGATGTTCATGCCGATCGCCGCCTTGTCGGAGGAGATCGATCAGCGCGGCGAGCAGGAGTTGCATCCGCTACCGCAGGAGCACCTGCCCGCGGAAATTCGCCCTTTCGTGGTGGCCATCAACCGTCTGCTTGGCCGCGTTTCCGAGTCGATGGACGCGCAGCGCCGCTTTGTAGCCGACGCGGCGCATGAACTGCGCTCGCCGCTGACCGCGCTCTCCCTGCAGGCGGAACGGCTTGCAGGCACTGACATGTCGGAGACTGCCAGGATGCGGCTCGTGGCGCTGCGCCGTGGCATCGAGCGAGGCCGCGGCTTGCTGGAGCAGATGCTGAGCCTGGCCCGGGTGCAATCCTCGACACCCGTCCCCATGGCGCTGGTGTCCGTGCGGGCAGTGTATCGGCGCGTGCTGGAAGACCTCATGCCGCTGGCGCAGGCCAAGGACATCGATATTGGCGTGGATGGCGAATCCGACGCGCAGGTTCTGGCCAACGAGATGGACCTGTTCACCATCGTGAAGAACCTGGTCGACAACGCGATTCGCTATACGCCAGAGGGGGGACAGGTCGACCTGTCCGTGCAAACCCAGGAGGGCAAGGCGATCTTGCAGATCAAGGACACCGGATCCGGTGTTGCACCGGAAGAACGAAGCCGGGTATTTGATCCGTTCTACCGCGTGCTTGGCAATGAGGCGATGGGGTCCGGTCTTGGCCTGACCATCGTGCGGACCATCACGGACCGCATCGGCGCGCAGATCTGTATCGGCTACGCCAACGAGCAAGCACGAAAAGGGCTAAGCGTAACCGTGCTGATTCCGGGGGCTAGCGCGTGAGCTGGCCGAGGCCGGCGGACAAGGGGCGGATGACATGCGCATTCTGGTCATTGAAGACGACAGAAAGATCGGCTCGTTTGTCGGCAAGGCGCTGCAGCAAGCTGGCTTCGCGGTCAACTACGCCGAGGATGGCGCGAGCGGGCTGAATCTGGCGCTCACCGTACCGTATGACGCCGCCATTGTTGACATCATGCTTCCCGGCTTGGATGGTCTGTCGCTCATCGAGACAATGCGCCGGCAAAAGGTGACCACTCCGGTCATCATCCTTAGTGCCAAGCGCTCCGTCGACGACCGCGTCAAGGGCCTCCAGGCGGGAGGCGACGACTACCTGACGAAACCGTTTGCGCTGGCCGAACTGCTCGCACGCGTCCACGCGTTGATCCGTCGCGCCGCCGGGGCCACCGAGCCGGCCCGGCTGATCGTGGCTGAACTGGTTCTTGACCTGTCGAGCCGCGAAGTGACCCGAAACGGGCAAAAGATCGATCTGCAACCGCGTGAGCTGTCCCTGCTCGAGTACCTGATGCGCAGTGTCAACCGTCCGGTGTCCAAGATGATGATCCTCCAGCACGTCTGGGACTATAGCTTTGATCCCCAGACCAACGTCGTCGACGTCCTGGTCTGCCGCCTGCGCAATAAGCTCGATCGCGGCTTTCCCGTGAAGATGATTCACACCATCCGGGGAGTGGGATATGTTCTCAAGGGCCCTTGACTTCTTCCGCAGGGGGCTTGGCGCTCGCATTGCGCTTTGGTACTCGGCATTCTTCATCCTCAGCACCGTTTCGCTTTTTGCGCTTGCCTATTTCCTGCTGGCTTCCTCCCTGCGCCAGCGGGACCTGGACAGCATTGAGCAAAGGCTTCACCAACTGGCTGCCGAGTATCAGGCAGAGGATCTCGCCGGGCTCAGGAAGGAACTCGCGCTTGAAACGCGGCTGCGCAAGACAAAGCCCTTTTTCATTCGCATCGCCGGTCCCGCCAATGCCACGGTCTTCCTGGAGATCCCCGATCAGTGGGCGCAGTACGACCTGACCCGCCTCGAACACGTTCCCCAAGCTGCCCCGGGCGACCTGATCCGGCTGCCCGCAAAAGACGACGAGGCCATGCTGGAGATCGCCAGCATGCGCCTGCCCGACGGGGGGCAACTGCAAGTCGGCAAGAGCACGGAAGAGCGCGACAGCGTACTCGAGCGCTTTGGATGGATCGTCGCGGGCGTCATGATCCCGATGGTGATCGTCGGCGTGCTCGGTGGGGCTATCCTCGCGCGGCGTGCCTTGCGGCCGATTCGCCAGCTCATCCAGACGGTGCATGCGATTGAGTCAGGGGCAATGCAAGCGCGGGTGTCGCCGCGCAAGAGCGGCGACGAACTGGACGAACTCGGGGCGCTGTTCAACGGCATGCTGGACAAGATCGCAACCCTGATCCAGGGCATGCGCGACGCGCTCGACAACGTCGCCCATGATTTGCGTACGCCGCTGGCGCGCCTGCGCGGCATCGCGGAAATCGCCCTTCGCTCGGAGCGCGAGCCGGCCATTTGCCGGGACGCGCTGGCGGACTGCGTGGAGGAATCGGACCAATTGCTGCAGATGCTCAACACCCTGATGGACATTGCCGAGGCGGAAACCGGGATGCTCAAATTGCACCTGGAGCCCGTGAGCATCCCGACCCTGCTGGCCGATGCGGTTGACCTCTATCAGCAGGTGGCCGAAGAAAAGGCGATCACGGTGTCGGTCATTGCGCCGCAGCCGATCTGGATGACGGCTGACCGCAGCCGCCTTCGCCAGGTCCTGGCGAACCTGCTGGATAACGCGATCAAGTACACCCCGGCAGGTGGGCGAATCGAGATGGAAGCCCGCGCGCTACAGCATGCGATGGTGATCCGCGTCACGGACAGCGGCATCGGCATGGCGCCCGACGAACTGCCGCACATCTGGGACCGTCTCTACCGCGGGGACCATAGCCGCACGCAGCGCGGCCTGGGGCTGGGACTGAGCCTGGTGAAGGCTGTGGTCGCCGCGCACCAAGGCCGGGTGGAGGCTTCGAGCGAGCCAGGGATGGGTTCCGTCTTCACGCTCACGTTTCCTCTCGGCGGCAGTGATGCCAGCCCGTTTCCTTCCGGCGATCCGGCGAGCCTTGCCAAGCTGTAATGTTGCGGCAAGGCACCAGCAAGATTCGGCGACCACTATGGCCTCTGTGGGGTAACGCAAACGATTCACCCAAGAGGTATGAGGTATCGATGAACGGGAAGCCAACTATAAGTCTGGTACTCGGCACGCTCACATTGGGGGGTGTGCTGCTTGCCACCGCCGGCGCGGCTGATCACGGGAAAACGCCCTCCCCCGCCTATCAGTCCAGCATCCAGGTGCCGGACCGGGAAAAGGGAGAGCGGGGAGAAGCGGCCAGGCTCGTCGGCCTGGCCAGGATCGACGCGACCCGGGCCACCTCGGCCGCCTTGGCCAAGGTATCCGGGTCGGTGCTCAAGGTTGCCCTTGACAACGAGAACGGCAACCTCGTGTACAGCGTGGAGATCAAGACGGCCAGCAATGAGGTCAAGGATGTGAAGGTGGACGCCGGCAACGGCGCAGTCTTGCATGTGGCTGCGCCCGGCAATAAAGGGGAAGACGAGGATTAGCGGAACGAGCTCCCTTGCCATGGATATCGCACGTTTGATTCAAGACTACGGCTACCTCGCGGTCGCCGCGGGGACCTTTCTGGAAGGGGAAACCATTCTCATCATGGCAGGCGTTGCCGCGAATCGGGGCCATCTTGCGTTGCCGACCGTGATCGTGATCGGCACGCTGGCAAGCTTCTTGGGCGATCAGCTTTACTTCTATGTTGGTCGACGATATGGGACAGCACTGCTGGCGCGATTTCCGTCCATGCAATCACGCGCGGCACGCGCCAGCGCGTTGCTGCACAGGCATCACCTTCCACTGATCCTGTCCATCCGATTCCTGTATGGCCTGCGCATCGCCGGACCGATCGCGATCGGGATGAGCGCCGTTCCGTGGTTCCGGTTCCTGGTTCTCAACTTGACGGGCGCCGTCGTCTGGGCGGTAGCCATCGCCGGGGCGGGCTATGGCTTCGGACAGGGCCTGGGGTATCTGCTGGGGAATTTCGATAGTGACGAGGCCTGGGGGCTAGCCGCGATATTGCTCTGCGGAGCGCTGTGGTGGCTATTCGCGCGGTACCGATCTCCTGCGAAGCAAGGGAAGTAGCAACGGAAGTAACAACGGCCGTGACTCCCCGAGGATAACGGATAGGCCGCGGAATCGGCGGCAATCCGCGGCAATCCGCGGCAACCGTTTGCGCGCGCATTGAGCACGTGCGTCGGCGTTGATCAGGAAAGGAACCACCATGCGGCACAGAGTCAGCCACTACCCGCGCTCAGCTGCCATGGCCGCCGTGATGTGGGCAACCTTGATCGGCAACACGCCAACGGTATGCGCCCCAGCCATGGCCACGGAACGACCGGCCGTACCCGAGAAGAATCCACCAGGCGACATCCCCGACAACCAGGTCTTCGTGACCTATACGTCGCCGTTGGGCTTCTCGCTCAGGGTGCCGGAGGGTTGGGCGCGCACGGATCGCCGCGATGGAACAGCCTTTGCGGACAAATACAACGCAGTTTCCATCGCCGTGGCCACCGCTACCGCGGCGCCAGCCGCCGATCACGAGGCCGCGAACCTGCTCAAGGCCGGGCGCGCGGTCAAGATCGAGGCCATCAGGAACGTGGCGCTTCGATCCGGTCCGGCGCTCTTGATCGTGTACAGCTCGAACTCCGAGCCGAGCCCGGTCACGAACAAGTCGTTGCGCCTGGAGAGCCGTCGCTACCTGATCTACCGCAGCGGCAAGTTAGCCACCCTCGACCTCGCTGCGCCGCTCGGAGCCGACAATGCCGACCAATGGAATCTCATGTCAAATTCATTCCAGTGGCGCTGAACCGCGGCCGTTGGAGGCGTTTGAACTCTATCGTTTCTACCATGGCGGCGACGCCGAGACGGCGGCATTGCGCGGCGTCTCGCTGCGACTCCACGCGGGGGAACTGGTCGCCCTGATGGGGCCGTCGGGCAGCGGAAAGTCCACGCTTCTGGCCTGCCTCGCCGGGCTCGACGAACCGGATGGCGGGCATGTGGAGGTCATGGGGTGCCGTATGTCGCGGCGGCCCGAAGCCGTGCGCGCCGCGTTGCGGGCGCGGCACATCGGCATCCTGATGCAAGCGGGAAACCTGTTTGAACACCTGACGGTGGAGGCCAACATGCGGCTCGCGATGTCACTGTCGAAACAGTCGGATCCGCGCAGGGTCGATCTCCTGCTGGAGACGATGGACCTTACCGGGCAACGCCGGGCGCACCCCTCGCAACTGTCGGGCGGTGAAGCGGCGCGCGCGGGGCTGGCGGTTGCCTTGTCGTCGCACCCCAGGGTACTGCTGGCGGACGAGCCTACCGCGGAAGTGGACGCGACCACCGAGGCCGTGGTCCTGACCCACTTGCTGGAGCGATGCCGCGCAGGGGTCGCGGTCTTGATCGCAACGCATAGCACGGCGCTGGCGGCACACGCCGATCGTCTACTCGGCATGCGGGATGGGCGTATCGCCGATGCCTGACACCCTGATCGAGGCCCAATCGGTTTGCCGGCGCTACCAGCAAGGCGGAGCATCCATCGCCGCGGTCGTCTCGGCGACGTTCCGCCTGTGCGGGAAAGACCGGGTCGCGCTTGTGGGCAGGTCCGGAAGCGGCAAGTCCACCTTGATCCACCTCATGGCCGGACTCGACGTGCCAACGAGCGGCATGCTCCGATGGCCCGCGCTAGGCGCTGCCGGAACCCTCCTGCCGGGGAAGATCTCGCTGGTATTCCAGACGCCGAGCTTGCTGGAGCCGTTGACGGTCAGTGAGAACGTCGCCCTGCCGCTGCTGATGGCCAAAGTGCAAGGCGACATCGGCAGCGCGGTGGCGGATGCGCTCGCCACCTTTGGCCTTGCGGATCTGGCCAGCAAACTGCCCGAGGCGCTTTCCGGCGGGCAGATGCAATGTGTCGCCATGGCGCGGGCGATAGCCGGCAAGCCAAGCGTGATCCTGGCCGACGAACCGACCGGCCAGCTTGATCAGCCGACCGGCCGTGCCTTGCTCGATGCCTTGCTTGCCCATCTGAGCGGTACTGCAACGGCGCTCGTCGTTGCCACCCATGATCCGGCGGTCGCCGCGCGCATGGATACGATCTGGCACATGCAGCACGGCACGCTGAGTAGCACGGGCAGCACGGGCAGCACGGCAGGGTGCGTATGATCGCGCTCTGGCTTTTTGGGCTGATTGAGGAGCGCAAGGGCCGCCTGGCGGGCGCTGCAGCGGGCGTTGCGCTCACCGTGGCGTTGTTGGCCTCGCTTGGCGCATTCCTGGCGCAGAGCACCGCTTCCATGACCCGGCGTGCGATCGCAGGCGTGCCGGTTGACTGGCAGGTGCAACTGGTCCCTGGGACGACCGTCCAGGAGCTTGCCGCAGCCATCGGCGAGACAACGCCGGTTTCGCTGTTGCAACCGGTCGGCTATGCCGATGTAGACGGCTTCGACGCCCATACCGGCGCTACCGTGCAGACCACCGGCAAGGGCAACGTGCTTGGCCTGCCTGCGGCCTATTTCCGCGATGCGCCGGCGCAGTTCCGCATGTTGCTCGGCAGCCCGGATGGCGTCCTGGTTGCACAGCAAACGGCGGCCAACTTGCACGTGACGGTCGGCGACACGGTGACCATCCATCGGGCCGGCCTGGCGCCGGCCGACATCAGGGTCGCCGGGATTGTCGACCTGCCGCATGCCGATTCGATGTTGCAGCCTGTCGGCGTTCCGGCTGGGGTGGCACCGCAAGCACCGCCGGATAACGTCCTGCTGATGCCCATCAACGAGTGGCACCGCGTCTTTGACCCGCAGGCGGCGATCAGGCCGGATTCGGTCCGTACTCAATTGCATGTCAGGCTCTTGCATGACCGGCTTCCTGGCGATCCGCAGGCAGCCTTTGCAGCGGTGCACGGCGCGGCACGGAATCTCGAGGCGCGCATCGCGGGCAATGGGATCATGGCCGACAATCTGGCGGCGCGCCTTGACGCGGTCCGCAGTGACGCGCTTTACGCCAGCGTTCTGTTTCTGTTCCTCGGCGCGCCGGGGGCGATCCTGGCGGCCTTTCTGACCGTGGCGGTGGTGGCATCGGGCGCAGGCCGGCGCAGGCGCGATCAGGCGCTGTTGCGGATTCGTGGAGCCTCGCGCGCGCAAATCCTCAAGCTGGCGGCAGTCGAAGCGGCGTGCGTCGGCGTTGGCGGCACCACCGCCGGACTGTTCCTTGCCACACTCCTGTCCGAGGCTCAGCTCGATGCCGGGATCTTCGCCACTGCGGCCATCGGCTGGATCGCGGCTGCCGCCGGGGTGGGACTTCTCCTTGCCCCAGCCGCCATGCTCGCGATGGCATGGATCGATGCCAGCCAGACCACCGTCGCGGCCGCGCGCATGGCGATCGGCCTTGAGCGCCGCCGGCTGTGGCAGCGTGGCGGCTTCGATTTCATACTCCTTGCCCTGTCCGCCATCATCTTCTGGAGCACCTGGCGCACCGGCTATCAAGTTGTGCTGGCCCCCGAGGGCACCCCTTCCTCCTCGGTCGATTACACGGCCTTTCTCGCACCGGTTCTGCTGTGGCTGGGCCTTGGACTGCTGACGGTCAGGTTGAGCCTCGCCGGCCTGGATCGGGGCCGTGAACGCTTGGCCAAGTGGCTGGCTCCCCTGGCCGGGTCGCTGGCAGGCGTCGTTGCCGCTGCTCTGTGCCGTCAACGCAGGCGAATGACGCAGGGCATCGCCTTGGTGGCACTGGCTTTCGCTTTCGCGACGTCGACCGCCGTCTTCAACACCACCTACAACGCGCAGGCGCGCATTGACGCAGAACTCACGAACGGTGCCGACGTGACGGTCACCGGTACCTCGCAGACGCCCGCATCAACCAGGCTGCAGGAGCTCGCTGCCCTGCCCGGCGTGAGCGCTGCGCAGGCGATGCAGCACCGGTTTGCCTACGTCGGCACGGACCTGCAGGACCTATACGGGATAGACGCCGCGCGCATTGGCGAAGCGACGAGAATGTCCAATGCGTTCTTCGAGGGTGGGAATGCGAAAGGCACGCTCGATCTCCTCGCGCGAACCCCCGACGGTATCCTAGTGTCGGAAGAAACCGTCAAGGATTTCCAGCTGCATCTCGGCGATCAGATCAACTTGCGGATGCAGAGCGCAAAGGATCATCAATATCACGTCGTGCCCTTCCACTTCATTGGCGTCGCCCGGGAGTTTCCAACCGCGCCTCGCGATTCCTTCCTGGTGGCCAATGCGCGTTACGTCGCCCAGAAAACCCACGCCGATGCGGCCGAGCTGGTGTTATTGAAGACGCCCACTCCCGCGCAAGTTGCGATGGCTGCACGGGCCGTCGTCGCCGCGTTACCGGGGGTCAAGGTGACCGACGTTGACCAGGCTCGACGCGTCATCGGATCCAGCCTCACGGCGGTGGACCTCGCCGGGCTGACGCGGCTGGAACTCGGTTTCGCCGTTCTCATGGTGGCCGGCGCAACCGGCCTTGTTCTCGCCCTGGGCCTGGCCGACCGGCGGCGCACCTTCGCGATTCTGTCTGCCCTTGGTGCGACACCTGCGCAGCTTGGCGCATTTCTCTGGAGCGAGGCGCTCCTGCTCTTTGTAGCGGGGACCAGCATCGGAACACTGACCGGCTTTGCGCTTGCCTGGATGCTGGTCAAGCTGTTGACGGGCGTGTTCGATCCCCCTCCCGAGTTTCTGAGTGCGCCGTGGCTCTACCTGGGTGCGCTGGTCGCCGTGGCCTTGGCCTCGGTGGTGTTAGCCGTGACGGCCGCGCTCAGGCAGACGCATATCCCCGCGGTGCAACGGATGCGCGAGCTATGACAAGAAGCGGCCTATGCCGCATTGGCGGAAGCCAGAATCGTCAATGCTCGCATCCCGGTTGCAGAACTTACGGATTGTCACGACTTGAGGGTCAACGGCAGCTCCGAGGATACCGTTCTTGCTCATAAGCGCGGCGTATCGCCGAGCCGTTGATTCATTCTCAAGGAGTTCTAGCCATGAAAAAACTTTTCGCTGCTCTCGCGTCCGCCGCGCTCGTCACCACCGTCTTCGCACAGACTGGTGTTCCTGCTTCCGCGGCCCATCCGCAATCCGAGCCGACCAAGAGCCAGGCAAAGGCCGACAAGGAAAAGAACGTCGCACAGGCAAAGGCCGACAAGAAGAAGGTGGAGGCGCAGAGCGATGCGGCCAAGGCGCAGGCCAGCGCCAACAAGGAGAAGGTGGGAGCCCAGGCCGATGCTAACAAGGCAGCCGCTGAGGCTCAGGTGGACAACGCGAAGGCCGTGTCGACCAAGGGCGCCCCCGACAAGGCGACCAAGGCGCAAATGAAGGCAAGCAAGGACAAGAACGTCGCGCAAGCAAAGGCCCACAAGACGAAGGTCGAGGCAAGCAATGATGCAGACAAGGCGCAGGCCAAGGCAGACAAGGCGAAGGTCGATGCACAAGCCGACGCCGACAAGGCCGCAGCCAGTGCCAAAGTGGATAAGACCAAGAAGCAATAAATAGCTCCTGCCCGATGGACGGGAGGGTACGTTGCCCGGCCGAAAGGCCATGGTGACAACGGCTCGGGTGCGGGAGCTTTGCGAAGAGGCAGGCTAGCCGAAAGGCAAGCTTGGTCTCTTCGTCTTTTTGCAGGGCTGCATTGCTGCCTCGCAAGCCGAACAGCGCAGTAACTTCACTGAGGTCGAAATGGAAAACACGAGCCAACAACCCAATCGCCTGCATCCGCTGATCGCCACCGCAGCGGGCGCCGTCATCGTCGCAAGCCTGATCGGTGTGGCCGCGATGACGGGGCTCCTGCCTACGGTTCACGGCAACGACGTGACGCCTTTGGCACCGCAGGCCCTCCCGGCTGCGATGGCATCCGGCATGGCGCCCGCTTACGGCACGATGCAACCGGCAGCCCCGGCCGTCGCCCGCCCGCGCATCCGTACGGTTTCCCATGCCGCCCATGCCGAGCGTGCCGCCTCGCCTGGCTGGCAACAGCATGTAGCCATCAACAGTAACGTGGGCACGGTCGAATCCATCACGCCCATCACACAGCAGGGCCAGGCCAGCGGGCTGGGCGCGGTGGGTGGCGCGGTGGCTGGCGGCCTGCTCGGGCACCAGATCGGTGGGGGCAACGGCCGAACGGTGGCAACTGTCCTGGGCGCCCTTGGCGGCGGGGTCGCCGGCAACATGGTCGAGCAGCGTGTGCGCAGTGACACCGAATACCAGGTACGCGTGCGCATGGAAGACGGCTCAAGCCGTGTCGTCACCTACCATCAGCAGCCCGATGTGGGGGTGGGCCAACGGGTGCGCGTTGAAAATGGCGGAATCACCGGTACCGTGTGAGGTTCCGTGTGAGGTCTTGGCCGATGCTCTCTGTCAAGGCGCCATCGCCGGGCTCTGATCCCCCGTCGCCGAGCGCCTTGTACGGGGCAACCTGGCTGCTCGGGCCTCGCCCGTCACGAGCCGCCTCAGGTTCCTCGCCCACGCCCCGCCGCCCTTAGGCACTCACGATATAACTCAACCGTTTCGCGCCCAAGGTTTGTCAGCGAGAAATTCGCCTTCACCCAGCGACGCCCGCGGCGTCCCATCTGCGCCGCGCCGACCGGGTCCACGGCAAGCCGGGCCATCGCCTCGGCCAAAGCACCGGCATCGCGCGGTGGCACCAGAATGCCGTGTTCACCATCGACGAAGGTCTCCGGGATACCGTCCACGGCTGTGGCAATCACCGGTTTGCCGCAGCTCATTGCCTCGAGGATGACCAGGCCCAGCGCTTCGGTGCCAACGGGCGGATGCACCAGCACATCGATTCCCTGCATCAGCGTAGAGATGTCGTACTCGAACGGGCGGAAGTGCATGCGTCCGGACAGGCCCAAGGCATCCGCCTGCTGGCGCAATTGCGGGATCAGTTCGCCATCGCCGACGCACAAGAAATGGGACTTCGGACATCGCGCAAGAACCTGTGCTGCGGCTTGGATGAAGTAGAACTGTCCTTTGCCGTCAGGTCGTCCCGCTCCTCCGAAGAGTGCGTATATCCATGCATCCTGCGGCAGTCCCAGGGCAACCCGAATCCGATAACGCTGCATGGCAACGGCGCGAAAGTGCTCGGTGTCGATCCCGCAATAGATACGCCTGAGCTTCAGCGTGCGGTCAGGATCTACAAGCAGCAGGGATGCCCGCACCGCGTCGGATACCGCGATCACGCTGGAGTACGCGGCAAGATATCGACGCGTTCTTTCCTTGATCCGAGTCATCAGATGGCGCGTCACAACGACCACCGCGGTGCGGCCCGATAGCATCCATGCCATGATTGCCACCCAATAATCACGCCCGTGGTGCGCGTGGATGACATGCACCCGCTCTTCCCGGATATATTGCGCCAGGATAGCGGGCCAAAGGATGCGGTTGGCGGCCAGGATCCGGACCTTGATGCCCGGCATGCCTTTGGCCGCGGCCCTCCACCGGGCAGCAGCAGGAATTGCCAGCGTTACCTCGCAACCTTGTAGTTCCAGGGCCTTGCAGAGGGAAAGCGTATGCGAATCTATCCCGCCCCCGTCGAAACGGGAGTTAAGGACAAGCACGCATAGCCGCGAGCTGGACGAGGCCGCGTAGGGGTCAGCGTGGAGTTCAACGCTTGCTTCAGCATGAATCATGGTCCTTTGACTCCATGCCTCGGCGGTCTTCATAGGCGGTGACAAGTTTCTGCAAGAATTGGCCTGGATGCGTGGAACGCGAGACCGGCACCCTTGGAAGCTCGAACAGGTTACGGCCGGCAACGGCGCGGCCGCGGTTCGTGGTCACAGCGGTGTGGAAACCAGCCTCGCGCACGAGATCCGCAGTGACGTTGTCGAACCGCCCGAAGGGATAGCAGAAGTGTCGAACCTGCACGCCCAGCGCCGCCTCCAGGTCGTGCCTGGAACCTTCGATCTGGTCGCGAGCGACCACGCTGTTCACCGATGTCAGGTCGACGTGGGTACGCGTATGGGCGCCCACCTCCATCCCTGCGCGGCTCCACTCGCGCAGTTCAGCGACCGTCATCAGTGGCTTTTCTGGCACGCCGATCTCGGCGTCCCAGCGGTTGGTGTGTCCGGCCAAGCTGCTGACCGCATAGCAAGTTGCGGTGAAGTTGCAACGCAGCAATACCGGTAGCGCGTGCTGCAGATTGTTGCGATAGCCGTCATCCAGCGTAATGCCAACGACCCTGCCGGCCCGTTCGCCCCGCAGGTAAGGCAACAGATCCCTTAAGGCGAGCCCTTGGAAGCCCAGCAATCTGAGCATTCGCATCTGCCACGCAAAGGCGCGTGGCGCGACAACGAGGCCACGCATTGGTGTGCCTCGCGGCGGCGGCGCCTCGATCTGGTGATACATCAGTATGGGGATACGCGACGTCATGCCTGGTCTCGCTTTTTCCGGTTAGTGACACCGTCAGGCTTGCGTTTGGAGCGTGGAGCCGGGAAGATCCTCAGCACCCGGCCTTTGTTTATCATACTCTGGAGAACTTAGCGCAGCCTTAGATGAGGATGAAAGGCCACAATATCACGGATACAGGCGCTCCGCAGGGGTGGCCCCGCAGTCCCATACGCGGCGTCCGTATCACGTCCGTATCACGTCCGTATGGCGTCCGTATGGCGTCCGTATGTCGTCCGGCCGGACGCTGGCACAAAGCCTGGTGGAACTGCACGGCGGCACCGTGCAAGCCTGCAGGGGCGGCACTGGTCAGGGCAGCGAGTTCATTGTGCGCCTGCCGATCATGGTCTCAGCGCCGCCGAAGCGGCCGACGATGCCAGCCAGCGGCGAGCTGGCAAGTTTGGAGACGGGAAGAAGCCGGGACGGAAGGCGATCTAGTGCTCGGCATCAGCCGTGATGCCGCCGCCCGGCAAGGAACTATAGGTCGTGGCACTCGGACCGAATAAATAGGGAAACGCCCCATTCAAATTATCTTGCACGGAATGACCGCCTCCTCGTCAACTTCATAGACGGCACACATACGGTGGTAGCCATCCGCGATCACGACCTTGCCATGCATCTCATCTCTCAGAAGAAGAATCGGGGAGAGGCTTTCGCCCTTAGAGATCTTTTTTCTCTCAGTCTTGACCTGTGCATTGCTGGCGCTCTTCAATGGAAGTTCGCAGGCTCTGAAAATGTCCACGGTCTTGAATTTCACGACCGGGGCGGCTCTGAACTTAGCCATCATCTTGCTCACCTTATCCCGGCTGTGGAGGATGGTCAGGTAGGACTCAGCGGCAGGATAGTCCTGCTCCTCCACGTCGGAGAGCCACTTGATATCCGGTAACGCGTCTTTGCTCATCTTGATTGCCCTGGTTGTCGGCTGTCAAAGAAAACTAGTGCACAAATAGCGCGATCAGGATGATGATCGGAATTGGCACCCCAAGCATGAGAAGAAGAAGCGAGCGCATCGTGTACTCCTAAACAGGTCTGACTGCAGGTTCGCGCATTGCGCGTTGCGAGACGGCGATATGGTCACGCCGGGCGCCGCCAAAGGTTGCGCAGAGACTGGCAAAGAATGCACCGCAAAGCAGTGCTACGAAGAACCACAGACTTGCATGAGCGGCGGCCTTGCGCGCCATGTCTGCCCGCTGCGCAGCAGCGGCTTCTTCGGTCTTGATGGCTTTGTCGAGCCGGCTATACGTGTCTGTTACGCGTTTCTCAGCGTCTGTCTCGCTCAAACCGGTCCATCGCGCCACCTGCCTGGTCGCGTACGCCTTGTCCTCCGGGGTTAGCCCTCCCGATCGAACATCGTGCAGGAACATGGCAGTCATTTCGGCACGTGGTGCCGCTTCGGCATTGGTTGTTGAGGGCTGGTCGGAGCGCCACAGCATATCCCCGAAGTAGCCGGTGGAAGCGGCGCGCTGCTGCGACGAGTCGGGCAAGGCGACCGCTGGTGATCGCGCGCTCGCCTGGATGCCCGCCGCCACGGGCGCGGTCGACCCAACCAGGATGGAGCCGATCGCTGTAGTGAGGAACGCCGCCGTAGCCAGGGAAGCGACTGCCCATGCCAGGAAACCATGCGCCGTATCCCGAAAATAGACTTCGTCCGTATGCACAGAGGCCCATTTCACGCGCAGACTGCCTGCCAGATAGCCGCCGATGCCGGAGGCGGCAAGTTGAGTAAATGCGAGCCACGCTATGGTTGAGGCACCCAGTGTGTTCGCGCTGGCACCAAAGCCAGCCCAGGGGGAGGCAGCCGAAAGCCCGAGACCGACTCCCAGAACGAGGAGTATCAGCGAGAGTGCTGCCGCAGCGCTTGCGCCGGCTAGAACAGCGCCCCACGCGACGCCCGAAGCGGTCGAATCGGCGTCCGTCAGTTGCTCCGGGCCGTCGAGGAGATGTGATGTCATGGTGGACTCCGGTTCAGGAAACGACGTGGGCAGACACGTAACTCTGCGACTCACTTCCGCACGATTCATGCCAAGCATGATTCTCGTGATTGAACCGGCCGAGAGCAACGTGGCCGAGGTTTCGGAGAACGCTCACCGCCCCGCGCAGGCAGGTCATTCCTGCAAGTTCGGTAGAAATATCCACATTGAGTATCCACATTGCCTACGGTTAACCCCTCCTGAACAGCAGAGTGTCGGGCCGCCCGCTTTTCCGGGCGCAGCGAGTACCGTACGGGACGCGCGCAAGCTTCATGTGGTGACACAGGAGCCCACGCCAGGAGCGTTGACGAACGGGAGATGCCAACATGCCAATGGGACGACCGAAGCTGGATCTGGTGTTGAGCGAAGACGATCGGTCTCAACTTGCCTCGATGGCGCGTTCGCGGAGTATCCCGGCGTCGCTGGTTGCGCGGGCACGCATCGTTTTGGGAACAGGACAGCCCGCTGACGCGGGGGTGTCTCTTTAGGGCGGGGTTTTGATGCTTCTGGCTGCTTGCGCGGCTGGGCGGCTGGGCGGCTTTGATGGTTGATGGACTGGACGTGTTTTGGCGCTTCTAGCTGCTGTCGCGGCTGTACGGTGTTGCCGTTTTAGAACGTGTGAGATGTCACTTTTCTTTACTCGTAAAGAAAAGAAAGCGATCCTTGCAGGAGGCTGGCTTATTGGGGTTACGTAGCCCGGTGGTTTCGTCGTCGGGCCCCGGGTTTTAATGGACTCGTGCCGTTACCGGTTTGAATGACCACGATACTGCGGATGACGCTGGTTTCGTGGTAAGACTGCTCGGTAGCGGCATCCCTGCTCATTCATCCATCTGCCGGTACCAGTGCGAAGCACCACGATATATCACGCCGTGATGGTTTCGTGGTGGGGTGGGCGCGGTGGTAATCTCCGCGGAATTATTTTTTTCGGTGCCACCGCGCCCACGACGGAAACGGGACGCTTGCCACTTCGTGGCCGCCCGCGCCGCGAGCGACAGACGGCTTGAAATTCGTGGTGGTGGCTACCGGTGGGGGCCACCACGAAACCCTGGGCACTGGCAGCGTCGTGATGATCTAAACTGGTAACGGCACGAGGTCATTAGAACCCGGGGCCGTACGACGAAACCATTGGGGTCCCCAATGACGCCACGCCAGCCTCCTGCAAGGATCGCTTTCTTTTGGTTACTTTTCTTTACGAGTAAAGAAAAGTGACATCTCACACGTTCTAAAACGGCCAACACCGTACAGCCGCGACAGCAGCTAGAAGCATCAAAACACCGCCCACCAGAGACACCCCCGCGTCAGCGGGCCACAAGCAATCCACATCGCACACTTCCCCCAACCTACAATTCCTGCTCCAAGCTCAACAGACTTTACGAACGAATCAGCGGAACGGGACACTAGGAGGCCGGCGGAGAACTCCGCGAGGGAGCGCTTCCCTCTTCGCGGCTGTGGCGCCACGAAGCGATAAACGTGTTCAATTCGCGGAGATCCGCGGGCTTGACAAGATAGTGGTCGAAACCCGCGTCGCGTGACCGATGCCGGTGCTCCGCCTGTCCATATCCGCTGAGGGCGACCAATAGCACATGCCGGTGTTCCGGCATCGAGCGGATCCGATGCGCAACCTCGTAGCCATCCATACCAGGCAACCCGATATCGAGCAGTACCACGTCGGGCCGAAAACTTCGCAAGTAGCTTAGTGCCGTCTCTCCGTCTTCCGCGACTTGTACCTCGTGCCCATAAAGGCTGAGCAGCGCCGCGCTGCTTTGCGCCCCGTCTGCGTTGTCGTCGACCACCAGGATGCGTTGGGATGGCACCTCGACCGTATCGCCTCGATCGCCTTCCGATGGTGGATCTGCCGGCGTTCCCTGGGGCAGCACCGGAAGCCGCACAACGAACTTGCTGCCCCGGCCCCGGCCTTCGCTCGAAGCCCGCACGGAGCCCTGGTGCAACTCGACCAGGCGCTTGACCAGCGCCAGGCCAAGCCCGAGACCAGCGGAGCGCCGGTCAAGCGATGGCTCCGCCTGCACGAAGATCCGGAAAATGTTGGGAATGAACGCGGCCTCCATACCGATGCCGCTATCGATGACGGTCAGCACAGCCTCTTCGCCTTGCCGCTCCAGAACAAGTTGAACCTCGCCCTGCGCAGGTGTGTACTTGATCGCATTGCCCAGCAGGTTATTCACGATCTGCTCAAGCCGCATGACGTCGCCGTTCACGACCAGCGGTTCGTCCGGTATCGAGAGCGTCAGCCGATGCTGGCGCGCCGCGGCATTTGCGCGCAGCGACTCAGCGGCGTGCCGCACGGCGACCCCGAGATCGACAAGCCGGGACCTGAGTGAAATGATGCCGCGAGTGATTCGCGAAACATCCAGCAGATCGTCCACGAGCCCGATTTCGTGCTCAAGTTGCCGGTGGACTGCCGCTTGTGCCGATTTGATGGTCGCCTCATCGGCGACGCCGCTTTTCCAGATCTGGAAACCATTGCGAATCGCCGCCAGGGGATTGCGCAGTTCGTGGGCCAGCATGGCGAGAAATTCATCCTTCTGCCGATCGGCATCCTCAAGCCGTGCCATATCGTCGCGCTGTTGCGTGACGTCCTGAATGGTGAGCAGAATGAGCGCCTGCGCCGGCCAGGCAATGCGCAGCGCGTTCACGCGCATCGTGCGCACCCCGACGCGCGGAAACAAATGCGTGATCTGATAGTCGCGAACGACGCGCCGCTGCGGAAGAATGTCCTCGAGCAATTCGCGCAAGGCGGGGATATCCCATTGCCCATCGCCAATCGCGTAGAACCGCATGCCGACCGTCGTCTCGGCCGTGGTTGAAAAGGTCTGGTACAAGGCGGAGTTCGCCCGCACGATGCGCAGTTCGGCGTCCAGCACCACAACCGGATCTGCAATGGTCTCGATGATGGCCTCGGCATAGTCCCGCGCCCGGGTCATCTCTTCATGCAGTGCCTTGAGTTCGCGCACGCGGTAGCGCAATTCGTCGTTGGTGGTGGAAAGCTCTTCGTTGATGGACTGGAGCTCCTCCTTCGCAGTCTCCAGCTCTTCGTTCGTGCTGCGAAACTCCTCATTGCTGGATAGCAGTTCCTCCTCGCTCGACTTCAGTTCCTCCCGCGCGCTTTCATGCTCCTCGAGTGTCGCCCGAAGCCGCTCCCGAGTGGCATTGAGCTCTGCGGTGAGCCGCGCGATCTGCCCGTCTTTGTCACCAGGGGAATGCACAGCCTTCTGGCCAATGCCCTTTTGCAAGGCCTCTAGCATCCAGGCCTTGAACGGTCCGGGCGCGGCAGCAGGCATGAGGGCAGATCGCGACTGCACATCTCCGAAGAAAACCAGAAACCATTTTCCGTCAGTACCGGCGATTTGCACGGGATGCACTTCCAGGCTGGTCTCCGATGCCGTGCCCCCGGCTGCGTCCAAACCCGACTTTCGAACTGCTACGCCTTCCTGAAGGACCTGCTTGACCGCTTCAGTCACCGCCAGGAACACTTCAGGCTTGGCGAGCCGCTGGAGATTGCTGCTCGGCGGCCCGTCGGGATTGACGAGCCACGCGCTCGTGTCCCCGCGATACTCGACGATATTCAGGTCCTCGTCGCACAGGACGGACGGGGGCGCGTAGCGCGCCAGCGCCTTGCGGTCTGCCTCCTGGCGCAGCCGCGCCCCGCTTGTGGGTTCCCGCTTGTCGGCTGTCATCTGCGCCACGCCCTCGGACGACTCCGGCGTGGCGACCCCGCTAGATACGCCGCTGCGCAGGCGATCCGGGCGCGGCTTCCTGATATACAGCCTGGCGCGCTTGTTCTCCAGGACACCAAAATACTCGGAGAACGCGCCTACCGTCTCCGATGGGCCTAGCATCAGCACGCCTTCGGCGCGCAGCGCATAGTGAAATACCGGAATCACATTGCGCTGCAGGACCGGGTCAAGGTAAATCAGCAGGTTGCGGCAACTCACCAGATCCATGCGGGAGAACGGCGGATCGGCGGCAATGTTATGGCGCGCGAAGGTGCAGAGATCGCGCAGTGACTTGTCGATCCGGTAGTGATCGCCGTCGCGCACAAAAAAGCGCTTCAGGCGCTCGGCGCTGACGTTGCGAGCGATGTTCTCGATATAGCGTCCCGCCCGCGCGGTCTCCAGGGCGTCCAGGCTCACGTCGGTCCCGAAGATCTGAATGGGGGTGCTGGCGACGCGCTCTCCCAGATACTCAACAAGACACATGGCGACGGAATACACCTCCTCGCCGCTTGCGCAGCCCGGGACCCATATCCGTATGGGTACGTTTGCGTTTCGCTCACCCAGGATACGCGGGAACACGGTCTGGACCAGTGCCTCGAATGCGTCAGGATCGCGGAAGAACTCGGTCACGCGGATCAGGAGATCCCGTCCGAGTGCTAGTGACTCGGACGGATCGGATTCCAGTACCTGACTGTAGTCCGCCAGCGAGGAAATCTGCCGCAGCGCCATTCGTCGCGACAGCCTGCGCTCCACCGTGCCGCGCTTGTAGTGGGTGAAGTCGATGCCGCAAGCGTTGTAAAGCAGCCGGAACACGTGTCGCAACCCACGGCCGGCAGGATGCTCCGGCCGGCTGTCGTCAAGATCGCTCCCCGACGAGACGTGCGGCTTATCCGCGATTCGCTTGATCTCTTCCGCGATCTGCCGTGGGGACATGACGAAATCGACACAACCGGTGCCAATGGCCGCATTCGGCATGCTTGCGAATCTTGCGGATTGCTCATCCTGCGCGAATGTGATGCCACCCTCGCGCTGGATCGCACGCAGGCCAAGTGCTCCATCCGATCCGCTGCCTGACAGGACTACGCCGATGGCGTGCGCCCCCTGGTCTGTGGCCAGCGAATCAAACAAGTCATCTACGGGCATAGGCGGACCCAGCGCGGCTTCTCGCGGCAGGAGGCGAATGCGTCGTTGGTCCACCAGCATGCGGGCGTTCGGCGGAATGACGTACACGTGGCCCGCGTCGATCGACATCCCCTCGCTCCCCTCCAGGACCACCATATCCGTGTGCGAGGAGAGGATCTCGGGCAAAAGACTATGCCGGGAGGGATCGAGATGCTGCACCACCAGAAACGCCGCGCCGCCCGCAGCGGACATCGCCACGAGGAGTTCGGAAATCGCCTCAAGGCCCCCTGCGGATGCGCCAATGCCAACTATTGGAAAGGAGGGGGATGAGGTGTCCGGAATTGCTAGGGATGTATCACTCACAGAGTGGGTACCGGATAAACAGGCGGAGGTTGTGATTTTCGGTTTAGAACCGGGTGCGTTTGTGCGATTCTTAAGTCATACCACAAAGATCATCTCGATTTCACGAAACGTCAGTCCGGTGCTGGGCCGAATATATCGCTCGACAGATCATGCTCGAACTCCGCGGGCCAAAAATTACCTGCATCCCCCGCATACTGCATGCTCATCCTCGTGGTTTTCAATTCAACAGTCACTATCCGCGGCGTTCGCTCGGCACCTGCGCCAACGCCTTCGATCGCGCTCACGTCAAAGTCGTCCGCAATAAAGCCGTACCGCCGGCACACGACGCTGAAGACCGTGCGCTCGTGCGAAGGGAATCCGCGATAGAACACTTGGGTCATAGACCTCTCCCGACGCCATTGACCACCTGCGGGGCATGGTGGTAGTACAGAATCTCCGGTCCCAGGCCAGGCTCCCGCCCCTTTGGTGCCCTGCTCCAGAAGGCACGGTGTGTGATGGACTAGACTATTTATGATAGTGCCAAGCGACGTCCGCAGTGTTGGAAAGGGTTGGCCTTGCCTTGACACCAGCGCTGGCACGCACGACTGCATGGTGGCCCTGCCGAGGATCAAGAAGCGCATTGCGAGGTGATACCCGTGGACATCTATAGTGCGATTCAAGCCCCAGTACCGCTGGAGTCGGTGTTGTGTACCGAGGAACTAGGGAGGCGGCCGTCGCGGGCGCCCGAATACCAGGCCGAAAACCAGGCGCTCCTCGCCCTGGTGCAGGAGTTGACCCACTCGCCGGGTAGTGTTCTGCAAAGGCTGGTGGATATCGCGCTGGACTTGTGCAGGGCACACTCCGCGGGCATCAGCCTCTTGGAAGAAGCTGGGCCCCCTGGCGGACTGAACCCGAAAGGAAATCATTTCCGCTGGTACGCTGTCGCCGGACAATGGGCGCCGCTCGTCTGGAACACGACCACGCCGCGTGACTTTGGCCCCTGCGGCACTGTGCTCGATCTAGACGCCGCGTTGCTATTCGCCCATCCCCATCGCTATTACACCCAGTTCGCAGACGTTCGTCCCTTGCTGGTTGAAGGACTATTGGTTCCCTTTCATGTCGATGGTCAAGCTGTCGGCACTGTCTGGGCTGTCGCGCATGATGAGACGCGCAAGTTCGATCGTGAAGACAAGCGACTGCTCGAGAGCCTGGCAACATTCGCCTCGGCGGCATATCAGGTTCGGCTGGCCAACCAGCGCCTGGAGGCGGAAATTGCCGAGCGCAGGCACGCCGAACAGGCATTGATGGACGCCGACCGCCGCAGGAGCGAGTTTCTGGCGCAACTGGCCCACGAACTACGCAACCCTCTCGCGCCGATCCGTAACGCGGTGGAGATTCTGCGACGAGCAGGGGGCGATGAGCAAAAGGTGAGACCAGTCACCGAGATGCTGCAGCGTCAAATCTCGCAGATAGTGCGCCTCGTTGACGACTTGCTGGATGTGAGCCGCATCAGCCGCGGCAAGTTCGAGCTCCGCACCGAAGCCGTCGAACTGGCATCGGTTGTCAATCATGCGGTGGAGGCCTGCCGCCCCGCCATCGAACATGCGAAGCACAAACTGATCGTCGCGCTGCCGGCGCTGCCCCTGTACCTTGATGCGGATGCCGCCAGACTAGTGGAAGTCGTGGCCAATCTTCTAAGCAATGCCTGCAAGTTCACTTCCAACGGCGGCCAGATCTGGCTCACGGTCGAGCAAGATGGCGAGGAGGCCGTTGTCCGGGTACGCGACAACGGCATCGGCATCGCCAGCGACACGCTGCTCACCATCTTTGACATGTTCATGCAAGCCGATACGTCACTGGAGCGCCGGCAGAGCGGTCTTGGCCTCGGCCTGACGCTGGTAAAGAGCCTGGTGGAACTGCACAGGGGCACGGTGCAAGCCTGCAGTGGCGGCATTGGGCAAGGCAGCGAATTCATCGTGCGCCTGCCAATCAGGGTCGGAGCGCCGCCGAAGCAGGCGACGGTACCGGCCATCGGCGAACAGGCAACTACCGCGCCGCGCCGCATCCTGGTTGTCGATGACAACAAGGATTCGGCGGAATCTCTCGCCATATTGCTGAGGCTGACCGGCCACGAGGCGCACACAGCCTTTGATGGCGATGAGGCAGTGGAGAGAGCGGCGGCGCTACGGCCGGACGTGGTGCTGCTCGATATCGGCCTACCGGTCATCAGCGGTTATGACGCGGCTCGCCAGATTCGCGCGCAGCCGTGGGGCAAGCACATGGTGTTGGTAGCCATGACCGGTTGGGGTCATGACGAAGATCGGCAGAAGTCCCGTGAAGCCGGCTTCAACGCGCACCTCGTCAAGCCGGTGGAGCATGCCGTCCTTGCTCAACTATTGGCCGAGTCGCCTGCTGCCTGAGTCACTCGGACGATTTTGGTCAACCGATCCGACAAGCTTGCGCAGTGCGGCATTTCTTACAAGACGATGGCCATCTTGACCGCCCTGCCTTACCAGCGGTTATGCGCCTGCGAATCGTTTACCTGCTCGTGTCGCCGGGCGACCGGATGGAGCCCGCCTGGGAATTGACCGGAGGTATCTTGCTGATGGAAGCGGTGCGAAGTGGCATGGAACGTGCACCTCTTTGCCGGCGCTTACCCGCATCCTGCAGTTCGGCGCTTTCAAGACCGAGGCAACAACATGGACAAGTCGAAGATTCCGGCAGGCCAGCGCCAAGCGCTGGGCGCACTGATGGATGACCACCGCGCCGTCAAGAAGCTCTTCAAGTCGTTTGAGCAGAGCAAATCCAATAAGGAATCGATTGCCGGTGAAACCTGCAATCAGCTCGCAATGCACGCCCGGATCGAGGAGGAGATTTTCTATCCAGCGCTCCGGGGCGTTTCCGACGACCTCGATGACCTCCTCAACGAGGCGAAAGTGGAACATGGCGTGGCCAAGGACCTCATCGCGGCAATAAGAAGAGCCGCAGATAGCGACCGCCTGGAAGCGACTTACAAGGTCCTCACGGAGTACGTGGGACATCATGTAGAGGAGGAAGAGGGGGAGATGTTCGAGGCCGTCATCAAGCAAAATGTTGACCTCCGCGAGGTGGCCACGAGAATGGCAACGCTAAAGGAAGAACTCCTGGCGCTTGCAGCGTAATTCCCTGCTTTTTCCGAGGCCTTTTTCCGAGGCCTTTTTCCGAGGCTTCAGGGGCCGCAGCTTTCTGGTAGTTGCTGGCTCCTTTTTTTCTGGCTGCCGAAGCCAGCGCTCATCCTGCACTGGCGTGGAGCGCGGTCTTTGTCTTTGTGCCTGACCCAACGTCACATCAGCGCAGTTTCACAACCGAAGGCGCAGCGATGAAAAATCCCTGGACCAAGAAGAATCCCTTCATGAGCATCTGGCTGAGCAGCGCCAATTCCGTAGCAGGCGCAGCTCGCGGCCGTGTTGCTGCCGAGGGCCGGCGTCAGTCAACCGCAGTCAGGAAGGAAGCGACCAAGCAAGTCTATGGCTTTTGGAGCGACCTGCTATCGGGCCCCAAACGTCGGCCTGTCAGAGGCGCGAAGAAACGCCGATAGCCGTGTGCGCCCCCGGCGCGTCCCTCACACAAACTCAGCCCCTTGGCAGGAGACGAAGATGTTGAGTCCTCATGAAATCGCCGCATTGATGCACGTCGATAGCACTCAGGACTGCCTTGAACTGAACCCCACCGACTTAGATGTCTTGGTCAACCGGAAATTCGTCCGGTTGGAGCTGCTATCAGAAGGCCGGGTGCGCCTATCCCTGACCAGCCGCGGCCGCGAAGTTCTCAACGCTATCAGCAAGAGTCGCTGACCAGCGATCTGCTTCGGCTATGTCCTCATCATCTTCCCGTTCCGCGCTGCGCAATCGTGCCGCGCACTTCGATCGCACAACAGCAACGTTGGAGGGTGCATGCCCTATGTCCGCCTAGAAGACGAAAACACAGATTTCCTGCAAGCATCCGACCACCTTGGCAGGCGCAGTGCGCGGCGAATCGGCATTCTGGTGTTCGATGGGTTCTCGCTGCTCGGCGCAGGACTTGTCGCGGAAATCTTCCACGCTGCCAACAAGATATCCCGATCAGGCGCAGGCGATGATTGCTTCTACGACGTTCGCTTCCTGTCCTCACACGGCGGCAACATCGCCTGTTCTTCGTCCGTCCTGGTTTGGACCGATGAACTGGATGCCCGCCACGACATCGGCTTCGATGTCCTCTTCATCGCCGGCGGGGTGAAGGCGCACAACGCCGCTGGCGACGAGCGTCTGCATTGCTGGCTCGGCGCCGTCTACCCCAAGACCGCCGCCCTCATGGAGAGCGCCGACGGCCACGCCTTGCTGGCCGCCGCGGGCATTCTCCAGAATCATGAAGAGCCGCAGCGCGCCCGTGCTCGCGCAATGTCTTCACCCGGCGAGCCCGCTAGCCACGGCAAGTCGTTGAAGAGCGCGCTGGCGATCATCAAGAATGATCTGGGGCATGACGTCGCGCGCGTCGTAGCTGAACGCCTGGCTCCGACCTGGAGCGCCGAACTGCTCCCGGGGCGAAACGAGTCCCTCAGCGTAGGCGACAAGATGCGCAAGGCGGCGCGCTGGCTGCACGAGAACTGCGAACGCTCGATCTCTGTTGCCGATGCTGCCCGGATTGCCGCCATGAGCGAGCGCCACTTCCTGCGCTGCTTTAAGCTAGCGATGGGCATTCTCCCCTCCGATTACCTGCTGCGCATACGGCTCGATATGGCGAGCCGCCTGCTCGCCGAAACCGAATTACCGGTCGACAAGATCGCGCGCCGCAGTGGCTTGAGCAACGGCGACCGATTGGCCAAGATATTTCGAAAACGGATGTCGATCTCGCCGATCGAGTTCCGACTGCACAGTCGCAGCGCACTGTAAGGGCGGTAGTGGCGGGCCGGCAGGCCACGCAGTGCGCGTGCGTCGCGCCGTCTCGACTGTGCGGAATTTGCCAACCAGGAAGCCGGTGCCTCAACTCGACAGCGCGCAGCCGGCTGAACCGATGATGAACAGGACCAGCCCGATGGAGATCGGCAAGCGGCGACCGTGCCGGTCACCGACAGGCCCCCACAGAAGCTGGCCCAGGCTGAAGCCGATCAGATACCCGGAAATCATCAGCTCGACAGTACCGGCATCCGCGCGCAGCGCCACGGCCATCGTGGGCAACGCAGGCAGGTACAGGTCCGTCGAGATCAAGGCAAAGGCCATCAAGGTGCTCAGGATTGCCAGGATCCGCAGGCTGTGCACGTTCGCGGCCTGCCGTACGGCAGCGCTGGTGCCGGGCGACATTGCGCCTTGGGTTGCATCGCCGGGCAACGCTCCCGGCCCGGCAGAGGGTTGATCGTTCATCGAAATGGCTCAAGACGTTTTCCAGGCGAACGGCAACCTGCCGGTGCCCGAGCGTCGGGGACCGGCAGGCTGGTGCCACAGGAAAGCAGGTAGGTTAGCGGTCGACGCGCTGCTGCAGGTGGGCAGGGTAGCGATCGCCCACAACCGTGATTTGCCGAAGTGCGGCTTCGATGGCCAACAGGTCGTCAGCCGACAGGTCGAGCGCGGCCGCGCCGACGTTCTCTTCCAGCCGATGCAGCTTGGTGGTGCCCGGAATCGGCACGATCCACGGCTTCTGCGCAAGCAGCCAGGCGAGCGCAACCTGCGCCCGGGTGGCGCCCTTGCCGTCGGCGATCTTGCCGAGCACCTCGACCAGGGCTGCATTGGCCTTGCGGTTCTCCTCGGAGAAGCGCGGCACGACATTACGGAAATCGGTCTTGTCGAACGAGGTGTTCGCGTCGATCGCGCCGGTCAGGAAGCCCTTGCCCAGCGGACTGAACGGCACGAAGCCGATGCCCAGTTCCTCGAGGGTCGGCAGCACCGTCTCCTCTGGCTCGCGCCACCACAGCGAATACTCGCTCTGCAGCGCTGCCACCGGCTGCACGGCGTGGGCACGGCGGATCGACTGCGCTCCCGCTTCGGACATCCCGAAGTGCTTGACCTTGCCTTCCCGGATCAGATCCTTGACGGTGCCAGCCACGTCCTCTACCGGCACGGCCGGATCGATGCGATGCTGGTAGAACAGGTCAATGCGATCGGTCTTCAGGCGCTTGAGCGAAGCCTCGGCAACCGCGCGGATGCGCTCTGGCCTGCTGTCCAGGCCGTTGGCCGAGTTACCGTCCTTGAAGCCAAACTTGGTAGCGATCACCACTTGGTCGCGAAACGGCGCAAGCGCCTCGCCGAGGAGCGCCTCGTTGACAAACGGGCCATAGGCCTCGGCGCTGTCGAAGAACGTGACATCTCGCTCGAATGCAGCCCGAATCAGCTTGATGCCTTCGGATGTCTCGGTGGCCGGGCCGTAACCAAAGCTCAAGCCCATGCAGCCCAGGCCGATCGCCGACACTTCGAGGCCACTGTTTCCAAGCTTGCGTTTTTGCATGATCAATCTCCTTAAGCAACGTCGGCCTCAAACGGCGCGACGACCTTCGATCGGATATCCGGGATCCGTGTAGCCCGGCGTTGACGCGTGGCCGGGAGCAACCAGGTTGTCGACGAACTTCTCGTCGTCCGGGCCGAGCTGCAGCTTCAGGGCTTCGATGTAGCTATCCCAATGCGCCTCGGTCCGAGGCCCTGCGATGGTGGCGCTGACGAGCCGGTTCCTGAGCACCCAGGCCAAGGCGAAGGCGATCGAGGTCGTGCCACGCGCCGCGGCGTGGGCAGCGAGCTTTTGCGCGATCGCCAGGGACTCCGGCCGCCATTCCGTTTGCTGGATGCGCTTGTCGCCGCGGCCTGCGCGCGAGTCGGCCGGCGGCGCGGCATCCGCGGCATATTTCCCGGTCAGCACGCCCCGGGCCAGCGGGCTATACGAAACGACGCCGACACCGTAGTGTGCGGCCGCGGGCAATTGCTCGACCTCCGCGGTGCGGTCGACCAGGTTGTAGAGCGGCTCACTTGCGACCGGCCTGTCGATGCCCAGTTGATCAGCGAGACGCACGATCTCGGCGATGTGCCACCCGCGGAAGTTCGATATGCCGAAGTATCGGATCTTGCCCTGGCGGATCAGATCGCCAATGGCACGCACGCCTTCTTCCAGCGGCGCATCGACCAAGGCGCGGTGGAAGTACAGGATGTCGATATAGTCGGTGCCAAGACGCTTGAGACTGGCTTCCACCGACTGGACAATCCACTTGCGCGATTGCCCCTGCTCGTTCGGCCCCTGCGACGTCGGATACCCGAACTTGGTCGCCACCACCCAGTTGTCGCGGCGCTCGGCGATGGCACGCCCGACAATCTCTTCCGAACGGCCGCCGTGGTAGACGTCGGCGGTATCGATGAAATTGATGCCCTGGTCGAACGCTTTGTCGATGGTGCGCTTCGAGGTGACCTCATCGGTCTCCCCGCCGAACATCATTGCGCCCAGGCACAAGGGCGAAACCTTCAGGGCGCTGCGCCCCAGATATCGGTAATCCATCCTACTTCTCCGCGCAGGCAGTGCCTGCGGTTTATCAGGCTACAAACTCTTATCGCACCGTGTAGCCGCCATCGACCGCGAGCGCGTGTCCGATGACGAAACTGGCGCCGGGGCTGCAAAGCCAGAGCACCGCGCAGGCGATCTCCTCCGGCCGGCCCAGCCGCCCGATCGGCTGCTCCTTCATCAGTTCCTTCATGGCTTCGGGTTCGCTGGCCAGCATGCCCGCGACCATCGGCGTGTCGATGATCCCCGGGCACACCGCGTTGATGCGGATGCCCCTGGCGGCATACTCGAGCGCCGCGCTCTTGGTCATTCCAAGCACGCCATGCTTGGATGCGTGATAGACCGCGCGGCCGGCAATGCCCACCAGCCCGCCGAGCGACGAGCAGTTGACGATCGCACCGCTTGCCTGCTCCCGCATGTGGCGCAACTCGTACTTCATGCAGTTCCAGACGCCGCGCAGATTGATCGCGTTCACGCGATCGAATTCTTCGCCGCTTGCATCGGCGGTTTCCGCGACAGGGCTATTTACGCCCGCGTTGTTGAACGCCGCATCCAGGCGGCCGAAGGTGGACACGGTCAGATCGACCATTGCCTTGACTTGCGCCTCATCGGCCACGTCGCATTGCACGGCAATGGCTTCGTGGCCTGCTGCGACGAGTTGGGCGGCTGCCAGCCGGGCCGACGCTTCGTTCACATCGGCCAGGACGACAGCCGCGCCAGCTTGCGCGAATGCCTGCGCAGTGGCCCGGCCCATGCCAGAGCCGGCGCCGGTGACAAGCGCGACCTTGCCTTCGAAAGAGTGGTCCATCCCTGCCTCGCCTTGAGCGTTTAGTCAGGTGAGATGATAGGGACGTACCGTCTATCGAAAAAGCCCGGAAAGCCGCAAGCCTTTATGAAGTGGACTCATGAATGCCGGCGCCGCCCACGTACATTACGTACGCCAGGTACGCTACGTACGGTAGCGAAGCGCATCGATGACGAGTGCCATCGCTCGCGAGGATTGCCGCCGGCTGGCGTAGTAAGCGTGCAGGCCCGGAAACGTGGGACACCAGTCTTCAAGTATCCAGACGAGACGTCCTGCCGCGACGTGTGCCTGCGCCAGATCCGCGGGGACGTACGCAAGACCATACCCGGATAACGCGGCATCCAGCATCTGATACGTACCGTTGAAGGCAAGCTGGCCCTCTACCCGCACCTGCACTTCACGCTTGCCTTTCTTCAACTCCCATGCGTAGAAGCCACCAAGCGTCGGCAGACGCAGGTTAATGCAGTTGTGCGTGGTCAGGTCCTGTGGCGTCTTTGGCGCCGGCCGCTCTTCCAGATAGGCAGGCGAGCCAACGATGGCCATGCGCATATCGGGCGCGATGCGCACCGCGATCATGTCCTTTGCCACCTGATCGCCGTTGCGCACACCGATGTCATAGCGATCCGCAACGATATCGGAGAGCCCGTAATCCGTGATGATTTCCACCTTGATCTCAGGATACTTCCGAAGCACCTTGGACAGCCTGGGCCACAGGATGGTCTTGGTGGCGTAGTCGGTGGCCGTGATGCGAATGGTGCCCGTGGGTTTATCCCCAAGCTCGGTCACCGCTGTCAGCTCGGCTTCGATCTCCTCGAAGCGGGGGGCCACCGTCTGCAGAAGGCGCTCCCCGGCCTCGGTCGGGGAAACGCTGCGCGTGGTGCGGGTCAGGAGCCGCAGGCCAAGCCTGGTCTCGAGCGCGCGGACCGTGTGGCTCAACGCGGATTGCGACACCCCCAGCTGCGCAGCCGCGCGGGTGAAGCTGCGCTCGCGCGCGACGGCAATGAAGGCAAGCAGGTCGTTAAAGTTTTCGCGCGGCATTGATGAACCCATCTCATAGGTGTTTGCGGATTCTAGCGTCTAGTCACACGCCGGCGCGATGGTTAGATTTGCAGGGTGCACGTTGGCTTGCGTGACAAGCATCGATGCCCCGCACTGCGGCAGCAGGCTTCGGTAACGGGCTTCTTCCCCCAATGCCACATCCACGCGGAGAGACTCGGATGATGCGGCTCCTCACCCTGGCAGCTTCGCTTGCCATGCCGGCCTCGGCTTGCGCCTGTGCAAACGAGGTAGCACCCGCTGCATCGGCCACGCGCTCGCAGCCCCCGGGCCACGATGCACGGTCGATCGCCATCACGCGTAACGGTGCACAACCTTCCACCAAGGTGCCATCTCAGTATTTCACGGGCTCCGCGCGCCTGGACCCGCTGTTCCAGCCTAAGGGGGCTTCGCGGGCATCCGCCGGACTGGTTACGTTCGAGCCGGGAGCGCGCTCCGCCTGGCACACCCACCCGCTGGGCCAAACCTTGATCGTCGCCAGCGGCGTGGGCTGGGTGCAGCAAACGGGCGGCGAGAAGCAGGAGATCAGGCCGGGCGACATCGTATGGATTCCGCCGGGCGTCAAGCACTGGCATGGTGCTACGGCAACCACGGGGATGTCGCATATTGCGATTCAGGAATGGCTTGACGGCAGCAACGTTGACTGGCTGGAGAAGGTCAGCGACGAACAATACGGCAGCTAGGGGCGCTGAGGCGCGCACTGGATCCACAAGCGTTGCAAAGGGAAATATCGATGAAACATGTTGCTGTGTCAGCGGTGATCTTGTCCTCGATGGCTTCTGCCTGCGCGCAGTCGGACCGGCGCATGCCGGACTCGGGAACGCTGCAGCCAGCCTTTTCGCTGGAGGATGTGCGCATGGTGGCGCCGGCGCTGGAACGGTACACACAAGGCACCCTGCTTGGGGATCTGTGGAAGCGCCCCGAGTTGTCGCCGCGCGACCGCAGCATGGTCACGCTCGCGGCCTTGATTGCCCGCAACCAGACGATCGAGATGCCGTACCACGTCAACTTCGCTCTCGACCATGGCGTGAAGCCCGGCGAGATTTCCGAGATCATCACGCATCTCGCCTTCTATTGCGGGTGGGCGAATGCGATGTCCGCGGTGGCGGTGGCAAAAGATGTCTTTGGCAAGCGAGGGATCGGGATCGACCAGTTGCCTGCGGCCTCGGCTGGGCTGCTGCCGATTGACGAAGCGGCGGAGAAGCTGCGTGCCGCGCGTGTCGAGCAGGATGTGGCCCCCGTGGCGCCCGGGCTTGCGGCGTACACCGGCGATGTGCTGTTTCACGATCTGTGGCTACGCCCGGCACTGGCGCCCAGGGACCGGAGCCTGGTCACCGTCAGCGCGCTCATTGCGGCCGGGCAGGTTGCACAGATCCCCTATCACCTCAATCGGGCAATGGATAACGGCCTGACGAAGGCGCAGGCCTCCGAGGTGCTCACGCACCTCGCCTTTTATGCCGGGTGGCCAAACGTGTTTTCCGCCATACCGGTTGCCAGGGGCGTCTTTGAGCAGCGCCCCGGATAGGGGGCACGTCGCATTCAGTCTGGCTCCAGGCCCTTTGCCTTCAACATCGCCCTCGCCGCGTCGGATCCGGGCGGTGAACGTGCGTGCAAAGCACAGCTAAGCCGCACCGATTACCCTCCCCTCGCCAGCGCATTGATGTCGGCGACTTCCAGCACCGGCTGCGGCGCACCCCGCCGTGCGGCATTCAGCATGGCCAGCCCGATGATTTCGGTGGTCAGCACGCTGCGCGGGAACAGCGCCCGCAACAGCGGCAGCAGCGGCGCGGCCACGGTATAGAAAACGCGGTAGGCAGCCGTCTTCGAACGCACACCATGGAGCGGCTGGATGATGCCGGGCCGGAACAGGTAAACCGCCTTGAAGGGCAGCCGCAGCAGCGCATTCTCGGTGCGGCCCTTGACCCGCGCCCACATGCTGCGCCCGCCCTCGGTGCTGTCCGTGCTGGCGCCCGAGACGTAGATGAAGGTCATGCCGGGGTGCAGGCGGACAAGCGTTTCGGCAGCGGCCAGCGTGAAGCTGTAGGTGATGTGGGTGTAGTCCGCCTCGTTCATGCCGGCGGACGATACGCCGAGGCAAAAGAAGCACGCGTCAAAGCCGCGCAAGCGGGATTCGGCCGCGCTGAAGTTCGTCATGTCGGTGTGGACCAGATCAAGGAGCTTTGGATGGTGCTGTTCCAGGGCGCTGCGTCCCACGGTCTGCACCAGTTTCACATCGTCGGCGCGCAGGCACTCGCGCAGCACGCCCTGGCCAACCATGCCGGTGGCGCCAAACAGAAGGACTTTCATGCGGTGGTGCCCTCCTTGGGCAGGGAGTCACGCGTTGCCTCCGGCGCGACCGGAGCGGGGCCGCGCGCGCATGGCGCCGGCCCAGCCAGCATAGCGCACGGCGCCGCTGCCCGGCGGACAGTGAGCCGGCCGCGCGCGCAGTGAGACGAATATAATGCCCGGCTCCTCCCTTGCTCAGCATCCGCCCCATGAAAAAAGCCGCTTTGTTCACCGTGGCGCTGGCCTTGCACGCGGCCGCTCAGGCTGCTGGCGACGCGCATGCCGGCAAGGGCGTGTTCGCCTCGAAGTGTGCCTCGTGCCATAGCGTGGGGCCCTCGGCACGCGCCGCGTTTGGCCCGCAGCTCAATGGGATCTTTGGCAGGGTCGCCGGCGGCACGACCGACTACAAGTACTCCCCTGAGATGAAGAAATCGGGCGTCGTGTGGTCCGAGAAAACGTTGAGCGCGTTTATCCGGTCACCCAGCAAGGTGGTGCCCGGCACCAGGATGCGCTTCTGGGGGATCAGCGACGAGCGGCAGATCGCGGACCTGCTGGCCTACCTGCATGCGCACCAGTAGCTATGGCGACAGAAAGATTCAAACGCTCCGTAACCGATAGAATAGGTGCCAGCGCCACATGGCGTCCCCACAGATCTGATCCGGAGTTGGCATGGAACCCCTCTCATTCGAGTTTGTTACCGTCGAGGAAGCGAGGCTGATCCTGGATGGCGCCGTACCCACGGAGGGCGAGCCCGACTGGGCTGGCATGCGGCTACCGGAATCCGCGGAAGTGAAAACCCTCTCGCCCACCGCGCTCAAATGGCTGGCTGTGCTGCCGCCAGAGGCACGCCCGCTGGAGCTGTGCCGCACCTATCCGCGCATCGGCAACCAGCTGGCAGCGCTCTGCGCTAACCCAACCGCGCTTTCGGACTTCCTGGCCGACCTGCTGATCGACAAGCGCGGCGGGCGCCAGGGGTTTCCCGGCGGCATCGCGCTTGAAATATCGAAACTGCAGGAACACCTTCTGCGCACGATGGAGCCGTAACGGGGTAACGGCAGGGATTCAGCTTTCGGCTTAGCGGGCTTTTCCCGGCGTGCAGTCTTCCACCATGCCGGAGATGCGGCTGGCGCTCATCATGGGGTGCCATTCCCCGGAGCTGCGGATCTCGACATCGGTGCCTTCGGTAGCGCGGCGCAAGCTGATCAGGTGGAAGAACCTGTATTCATCCGCGTCGGCACGCCCGACCCGGATATCGACCTTGCCTGGTTCCGGATACGCGATCACGGTGGCATCGTCGCCCAGCCGCTGCTTCAGGCACAGCACCAGGTCGCCTGTGCTGACCTTGGAGTGCACGCGCTTCGGATCCATCGCCTGAATGGAGTTCGCGGTAACGCCGCCCGAACACGCCGACAGCCATTGCGCAGCCATCGCGACAACCAGCAATACCCGTACCCGACCTTTTGACATTCCCGTTCCTTGGCTAGATGAGTCGGGTGATGTTACATCAAGTGAATTCGGATGCTGTTGCGCGCGCCGGGGTCGAAACGCCGGGTCGAAGCGCTGGGTCGAAACCCAAAAGCAAAAGGCCTGCACGGATGCAGGCCTTTTGCGTTCAATCTTGGTGCCCAGGAGAGGACTCGAACCTCCACAGTGTTGCCACCGCTAGGACCTGAACCTAGTGCGTCTACCAATTTCGCCACCTGGGCTAGGTGAGGTTGCGAATTCTACCCAACGTAATGAAATTTGCAAGTGCTGGCCGCACTGAATCAGAAGAAAAGTACAATTTTCCCCGAGCCCCGCCTGTTGCCGGCCTCGCGGGGGGTCCGTCGGTTCAGGGAAATGGTTCAGCGACCGCAAAGATTCTCATTATTCACACGGCGCCCGGCAAACGACCCGCCGGATTGCCCACCCCTCCCAGCCCCGCGAAATTTTTTCTAGCATGCCTCCATACCCTGTCGATTTCGCCCCCTCCCGTTCGTCGTCCCCATGACGGCGCGCGTCAGGCTCGCCGCTTCGCAGGTAATCCCAAAGGAGATCGGACATGCATTACATCGATGGATTTGTTGTCGCCGTGCCAACGGCCAAGCGCGACATCTACCGCCAGTACGCCGAGGCCGCCGCCGTGGTGTTCAAGGATCATGGCGCGCTGGGGCTGGTCGAATGCTGGGGCGACGATGTGCCCGAGGGCAAGCTCACCTCGTTCCCGATGGCCGTCAAGCTGGAGAAGGACGAGACCGTGGTCTTCTCCTGGATTACCTGGCCATCGCGCAAGGTCCGGGACGAGGGCATGAAGGCCACGATGGAGGACCCCAGGCTGCAGAGCCAGGGGCCGATGCCGTTCGACGGCAAGCGGATGATCTTTGGCGGTTTTGAGATGATCGTCAACGCTTAGCGGCTTGATGGCCGTGCGTAGTTGACCTGGCCCGGGGCTTCCGGGCTGGGTGCGTTCTGGCTGGAGGGGCATTTTCTCGGGGTGACGGGCGACGCCGCCAGCCGCCAGTCCTTTGGATCCGCCTCAGGCAGCGTTTCTTGTCGATCGCCGCGACAGTGCTAGAATAATCAATCCATCCGGCTGGATTGATTATGTCCGAAGCAAGCAGGCGCCCCAAGAACCCCGAACTGATCCGAATCCAATGCCTGTCCGTGGTGCGGGACCTGCTGGTCTCCCAAGGCCCCGAGTCGGTGACGCTCGACCTGGTGGCGCAACGTGCCGGCGTGACCAAAGGCGGGTTGCAGTATCACTACCGCAGCAAGAATGCCCTGCTCGAAGCGCTGAGAGACCAGCTCTTCGAGGAATTCGAAAAGGCCTATCAGCGCGCGCTGTCTGCCGAGGCCGATCGCCCTGGCAAACATGCCCGCGCCTACATCAAGACGTGTTTCGACGATACGGCCGCCAACAACGCGATCGGGACTCAGCGTGCCATCGCCATGCTGGCCTTGACGCTCCCCTCGTGCCGCCAGAAATGGAGCGAGCGCATGACGGACGCCCTCAAGCATGACCTCGCTGGCACCGCTGCTGAAGACCAGCTCCTCATCTGCCGGCTGGTGGGAGATGGCATGTGGTTTGCGGAGATGTTCGAGGTCTATGACGTCGATGGGCCACGCAAGGCGCGCCTGCTCGCCCTGTTGCTGGACATGTGCGACAGGGCCACCTCCTGATCAGGCTTGACAGACGAAACACACAAAACAGACCACATTGACTTGGCGCGTTTGCCACGCTCCTACGGCGAAATCCATGCCCCCATCCTCTCCCTGCACCATCAGCAACACCCAGCTCTCTCGCAGCGCCATCCTCGAGATTCTTGCCCAACGTCCGGCGCAACTCCGTTTCGAGCAATGCGGCTTCGACGATGAAGACTTGAGTGGGCTGGACTTTTCGTCCGCGGAATTCCTGATGTGCACCTTTGCCGGTGCGCAGCTGAAAAGGGCGAAGCTCGTCGAGTCGAAGTGGATGCGCTGCAAGGCCGCCGGCGCCGACTTCACCCTGGTGGACGCAGGGGAAGCGCGATTCTGCAACAGCGACCTGAACAACACGCAATGGGACCGCGCGCGGCTGGCCAGCGCAATCTTCACGGAAACAAAGCTGACCGGCGCCCGGTTCCGCGAATCCGCCACCCTGGGCCTGGTGTTCCACAACACCCTGCTCGTCGGCTGCGACCTGCGCGGCTTGTCGTTCCGCAAGCAACGCCTCGAGCAGCTCGACTTGTCCGATGCCGACCTCGCCGGCTGCGACTTCCGGGATGCCCTGTTCGAGGGCGGCAGCCTGCGCGGCGCCAACCTCAAGCAGGCCCGCTTCGATGGCGCGGACCTGCGCCTGGCCGAGCTCGGCGGACTGAACCTCATGACCGCCGCGGCTTCATTCAAGGGCGCCATAATCTCTGTGGGACAAGCCGCGGAAATTGTCGGGCAAGCAGGTATCCGCGTCAGCTGAGCAACCTCTACGCGATGTGCGCGGCAAACCCGGACTGCCCCGGAGAGCACCGACCTGGTGGCGATGCTACCTTCGCGGCTGGTTAGCGGCATCACCGCGCTGCAGGTTGCCGAGCCACCGGTTGATGTGATCACCCTCGGCGTACTGCGGTCACCTTGCCGTCCTTGACGTCCAGCGTGCGGCGCTGCGGATTGTAGTCCATGGTGCCTGGCATATGCTGGCCTTCCCGGTCACCAAAGCGCCAGGCGCAGCCATTGAGCAGCGCCGCGGCATTGGCCTCGCTTTTGCCGATCAGGGCTTCATCGCCAAGCTTGTCGGCCTGGCAACCCTCCGGCGTGCCGCGCCCGCCCTGCGGGCCCGGGTTGGGCACGGCACTGGCGGGGGGCTGGGCGGCGCATCCAGCCATGAGCGTTGCGAACACGATCGCGCCCGCCGAGACATGCCGGGTCCATGCGCTTTGCTGTTTTGGCATTCGATTCCCTGATAGAGAGATGGAAAAAGACAAGTCTAGAACAGAAAGGCGCCGCCAGAGCGCCTTGGTGCGCATGCCGCAACCCTGCCTTGGCTCGTCCTCAGCTTGTCTTCTTCGCGGCGGCGCTTTGCGCCTCTGCCCACAGGCGCTCTTCCTGCGCCCGCAGCTCGGGCGTGAGTTCGGCACCGAAATCGTCGAGCTCGAACAGCGGGCGAATCTCGATCTCGGAGTCGCCTTCCATGGGGTTGGGGCAGCGCTTGACCCATTCGACAGCCTCTTCCATGGACTTGACTTGCCACAGCCAGTACCCGGCGACGAGCTCCTTGGTCTCCGCGAACGGTCCATCGATCACGGACCGCTGGCTGCCGGAGAATCGCACCCGCTTGCCCTTGGCGCTTGGGCGCAAGCCCTCGCCCGCGAGCATCACGCCGGCCTTGACTAGTTCTTCATTGAAGTTGCCCATTGCGGTGAGCAGCTCCGTGCTGGGCATCCTGCCGGCTTCCGACTGGGTCGTAGCCTTAACCATCACCATGACACGCATCGTCGTTTCTCCTTGAGTGGGTTGTGGGAACCGCACGCCCTGAAACCAGATCAGGCTCGACGGGCGGCTCTGATACTACGACGAATCGGGATACCGGAAATCGACACGACCCTTAAAATATCTGGCGCGAGGCACGCCTGCCTGGCTTGAGTCGGCCGCGAGACCTGGTAATCACATCCGAGCGCGCTTCTTTAAGTCTCGCTTAAGACTCGGCTCGTAGACTGCCATCACACAAGACAACCCGGATAGGAGCTGCCATGACCCCCCAAGAGATGCAAGCACTGGAAGGCTTCCTGACCCAACTCACGCAGGCCAGGGCCGGCGCCAAGGACCCCCAGGCGGAAGCCCTCATCGCCGACGCCGTCGCCAGGCAGCCGGATGCCGCCTACCTGCTGGTCCAGCGCGCCATGCTGCTTGACCACGCGCTGGCGACAGCCAAGGCGCAGATCTCCACGCTGCAGAGCCAGTTGCAGGCGGCGCAGGCCAACGGCGCCAATCACTTCCTCGACCCGGAAAACGCCTGGGGCAACAGCGCCAACCGCGTGGCACCCAGCCCCGTCATGCCGGCGCCGATGAACGCACCGGTCGCCGTACCGCAAGCAGTGCAGGCACCCCAGCCTGCCCCCGCGCAGCCGTCCCGGCCTGGATTCTTGAGTGGCGGCCTGGGAAGCACCCTGGGCGGCATTGCCACGACAGCAGCCGGCGTAGCCGGCGGCGCGCTCCTGTTCCAGGGCATCGAGAACATGTTCCATCGCAATGGCAGTGGCAATGGCGCAAGCGGCTTCCTGGGACAACCAGGCGCAGGGGCGCAGCCAACGGAGACGGTCGTCAACAACTACTACGGCAATGACGACCGCTCGCCGCTCGGCTCACCGGATGCGGCATTGGACAACGGGCTTCTGGATGACGGATCGGGCAATGACGACTTCCTGAACGACGATACCTGGAACGCCTAGCGCGTTCGGGGGCTTGCCAGGCATGCATGGCAGCGGCCTGGCAGCCCCATCGATCTGATTGTGCTTCGGCACCCAGGTGGAGATAACGCCGGCAACGGCGATACACTCTTGCACTACGCACGCATCCTGGGAACCCGATCCATGCCACAACTTCGCTTGCTCTATCCCGCCATCGAACCCTATGAAACCGGCACGCTCGATGTCGGCGACGGCCACGTGGTCTACTACGAACGCGTTGGCACGCCCGGCGCCAAGCCGGCGGTCTTCCTGCATGGCGGTCCCGGTGGCGGCATATCGGCCGATCACCGTCGCCTGTTCGATCCGGCGCGCTACGACGTCATGCTGTTCGACCAGCGCGGCTGCGGCCGCTCCACGCCCCACGCGGGGCTGGATGCCAACACCACGTGGCACCTGGTGGACGACATCGAGCGCCTGCGCAAGCTGGCCAACGTAGAGCGCTGGCTGGTCTTTGGCGGCTCCTGGGGCTCCACGCTTGCGCTGGCCTATGCGCAGAAACACCCGGAGCGCACCAGCGAACTGGTGCTGCGCGGGGTCTATACCGTGTCGCAGGCGGAGCTCAATTGGTACTACCAGTACGGCGTATCCGAGATGTTCCCCGAGAAATGGGCCCGCTTCCAGGCACCCATCCCGCAGGCCGAACGCGGCGACATGATGGCCGCCTACCGCAAGGTGCTGACCGGCGGCGATACCGAAAAGCAGCTGGAAGCCGCCCGCGCATGGAGCGTGTGGGAAGGTGAGACCATCACCCTGCTGCCCGACCCGTCCAACACCGCCAAGCATGACGACGGACATTTCGCGCTAGCGTTTGCGCGGCTGGAGAACCACTACTTCACGCATCTCGCCTGGCTGGAAGACGGCCAGTTGCTGCGCGACGCGCATCGCCTTGCCGGCATACCCGGCGTGATCGTGCACGGCCGCTACGATATGCCCTGCCCGGCGCGGTATGCCTATGCGCTGCACCAGGCGTGGCCGGACTCCGACCTGCACCTGATAGAAGGCGCCGGGCACGCGTGGACCGAGCCCGGCATCATGGATCAGTTGATTGCCGCCACCGACCGGTTTGCGGCGGCGCAATGATCGTCTTGGTGCCGCCAGCCTTGGGGGGGCGCAGCGCCGAAACGGACTTTTGATGGCCGGCGGTTGGGATCTTGAACACCCGTGTCCTAGACTTGAAGACCGCATTGCCACCACCCGGCTGCGCATTGGCCGGCGGATGGCAAAGCGGCATTCAAGGCTCTCACCGACAGGGTGCACCATGGAATTCCTGAACTCCGGCAAAGTTCTCCCCGCAGGGCTGCCATTCTCCGAAGCCGTGCGCGTTGGCGATATGTTCTACCTCTCTGGACAGATGGGCATCGTCCACGGCAGCACCCGCCTGGTGCCCGGCGGCATCCGCGAAGAAGCCAAGCAGGCGCTGATGAACATCCGCATCACGCTGGAAGCGCATGGCCTGTCGCTCAAGCACGTCGCCAAATGCACCATCTTTCTGGCCGACATCAGCGAATGGCAGGCGTTCAACGAGGTCTACAAGGAGTTCTTCCAGGCGCCCTATCCGGCGCGCAGTGCGCTTGGAGCGAATGGGTTGGCGCTTGGGGCCAGGGTGGAGGTGGAGTGTATTGCGGTGTTTAGTGGCTGAGCTGGTGGCATGTGGCCGCGAGCGGCCACGCCCCGCCTGCGGGACAGTGGCGCCGCTCGCCTCTATCGATCTGCCTTAGAGCATGCCCTGCACGCGATTCAAAGCTTCGTCCAACTGCTGCTTCAACGGCGTCAGCAGACAGTGCAGCCCGTGGCTGTCCTCCACGTCGTCGCTATCAAAATCAAGCAGCCTTAGAACAGCACCGAGCCCAGCGCTGACGCGCAGCAGGTCGGCGCAGCTTTCTTGCGCGATGCTTTGCGCACGGCTACGAAGTTCCTCGAGTTGGTAGGCTAGTTCCTGGACGCCGAGCTTGGTGGGCGTGTCGGCAGGGAAGGTCAGGCGCATTAATTCGGCAAGGAGGGGGGATTGCCGGGAGATGGCGAGCGAGCGCTCGATTTGCTGCGGGAGGTTCTCTGAAACGTTGTGAGCAATGGAAGTAGGCATAGCGATCTCAAACGAAAATTGAGCCGCAAAGGGCGGCGATCCGTCTGTGACTTTTTTGCGAGTTCCCACGCTCGGCCACCCTTGTTTGGGGTGACGTGGTAGATTCTCGGCCAGTCAACGGTGGAAGTCAATCGACCCGGCGGAGCAAGGAGTCGCCAGTGCGTCGCAGCTTTCGCGTTCACCCCCCTCGATACTTGTTCGCTTCTAGCCCCGCTGACGCGGGGAGTGTCTCTTGTGGGCGGGGTTTTGATGCTTTTAGCTGCTGTCGCGGCTGTACGGTGTTGCCGTTTTAGAACGTGTGAGATGTCACTTTTCTTTACTCGCGGCGTGTGTCAAGGTAGTTGTCGCCTCAGCCGTTACGCTGCTTGCTTGTAATTCTCTGCGTTTTGCTGCGCTCGCTCCGGGTTCAGGTACACC
>NZ_BAAILO010000006.1:0-19181 GCF_054589115.1 Cupriavidus sp. 8B
TGCCTGTGATACGCCCACCGGCGGCGTAGTGATCGGAGACGCCTGAGCTCTTCCGGGCGGCCCATTTCGTAATGAACAGGCTGAAGATGACAAACAAGAAAAACATTGCAATCGCGCTAGGGTTCGAAGCTTGATGCAACGACCCTGTGGAGCCAGGTGACGTGGACGCCTGCGCGGCGGGCAACGCGGTCAAGCACGTGGTGGCCAGTAGCCAGATGACACGCCAAAAGCTCATGACCGGCCTCCCGCTTTGATTGCAGCCACGTTCGCGTCAATCACCGTGTTTGCTCGACGCACGTACACGCCAACGAGCAAGAAGGCGAGCGCGAGAATCCCGAAGCAAACGGGTATTCCCCAGCTCGTGGATCGGCCAGGGCCGATGGGGGTCGCGAGCCAATCGGGCTTGAACGCAATGGTCGAGACGAACCCGAAGTAGGCGACCAGCATCACCACCGTCAGCGACCAGCTAGTCCACCTTCTTTCTCGGACCAGCCTGCGAAACTTCTCATCGTGGACAATGTCCCTTCGTTTCAGCCCGCCCAGCCCAGCGAGGCCTGGGTTAGCGGCTGCTACAGGCGCAGCATTCGACATGTCGTCTCCTCCTTTAATCAATTTTTTCTACCAAACTTCCGGACCACCGACGCCCAACTCCGCTCGTGATTCGCTTCCAACAACACTCGAGAACACCTGAAAGTTGCAGTTGGAACCAAATCCTGTTAGGCACTAAGAAATCAAGTCTTTATGCAAGGGTATGCTATCGACGCCGACCAATTCAGCGGATGAACCGCTTGACGACGTAGTCCGCCCCAAGTCCGATTGGTTCGTAATGCTTGCGGGCTGGAAATGTCGGCCGACATTTCCGATGCTTACGGATTTCGATCGGATTGCCTGCTCATCCGGACTTCTTTTTTCCCGCTTCACTCGCGGTCGAGTCCTTTCAAGGGCTCTAGTGTGGCGCAGGACCCATCAAGCGCTTGACCTCCGACCACGCTCTCGCACGCTTTGACTCGATGTTTGACAGTATAGTCAATCTTGACATCGATGGCAAGAATCTGCCGTCGATCCAGTCATTCGCGGACAGGTGGCGACAACGACGCATGTCTCATGTGTTTCGACGGTTGCGTCCGAGGCAGTTGTTGTTGCAGATGTTGAGGGAAGCCGTTAAAAGGCCTGGGATGCAGCCCTGCAGCGGAGTATCGTCTCGGTATCAAAGAGACGGAGAGCCGACATGCGATGCACGATCGTTCTCGAATTCGATGACGGCGATGGCACGGTGGCAAAACGGGTTGAGGTGATGCGGTTTCACCGCGTCGACCGCAGCCAAGCCTCCGGCGACGTCGGTTTGTCCCTTGCGGAAGGCAAGTCGTTAGTCAATTGCGTCCAGCAAGAATTTGTCGTAGAGCAGCTCGATCGCTACTGCGCGTCGCAACGAGTTGTAAGGTCTGCGGCGCGCTCCGTCGCGTGCACGACGGGCATTGCTCCGAACTGAAGACCACGCTCGGCAAGGTCTTCTACTGCCGCGACCGATGGAAGGCATGTAAGTGTGGTGCTGACGGATCGACGTATGTGTCGCCGCTCAAGAATTACCTTAAGGAAGCGAGCACAGGCGAGCTGCGCTGGCTGCATGGGCGGCGACAATCATTTTGTCACGTCGGCCAAGATGTTTGTCGGTAAACCGGACATCCTGCTTGACGCTATCCAGGCTGCATGCCGAACTCGGCGCCACTATGCCCTACCGGCAGGCCAAGCAGGTCATGGACCTCTTCTTGCCAACGTCCGGACGCGACAGTCACGTGACCATCCGCAATCACACAATGGCCGTCGGCAAATCCCTCCAGCACGCACAGCCCGTGCGGCGGTGGTGCGAGGAGATTAGACCAATTGCCGAACTGGGCATTGATGTCGGCTATGTGAGGCGGGCGCGAAGCAATGGCAAGGGAGCCAGCAAGGACAATCGCGCGGGGGCCGGCAAAAGCTCATCGTCAATAGCTGTCGTCGTTGCGGCATTAGGCCAGACTGGAAGACAACCACGGGTCTGGGCTTCCGCCATGCCGCGCACCAAGCGATTGCAGGAAGAAATGACCAAATTCCTAGAGGACAGCGGATACGATGATCCCAATGACGTCTGTGTCGTGACTGATGGCGCCCTGGATCTTGCCGGGGTTGCTGAAGACCTTCCGTTCGATACCGAATGGGTTCTCGACTGGGCGCACATCGGTCGAATGCTGCGATACGTCGATCAAGCTACTACGCCTTTGGCGTATGGGCGCCTTACGGCCAACGGGTCAGCATTCGAGTTGTGGGATCTGTTTGTTCGCCTTCGCAGCTTCGTGTGGACCGGGCAAACGATACGTTGGCAGAAGCTCGCTAAGGAGCTGTGTCGTCTGCTTGAGCTGCGCGTGAGACTTGACCCGAACTCAAGCCGCGAAGCCAAACAGGCGCGCTGCAAGCTTATAGATTTGGTCAGTTGCCTCAATAGCCATCTTGAGTCGCTGATCGACTATCGCACCCGGCAGCGTGTTGGCCTACGAATCGCGACCGGCTTCGTCGAGTCATCTATCAATCGAATCATTGGCCGCCGCATGTGTAAAAGCCAACATATGCGTTGGAGTCGCGTGGGGGCACACAGGGTCTTGCAAGTGCGCGTCGCCCTCTTGAACTGTTGAAGATCGAGGTTCATGCGAGCGACGCTCATCATTGATAAGAGCGTTGCATTTCTCCGCTCATCGTTCATGCGACTGTCGCTTTTCCATGCGAAAGAATGTTCCGGTGGGGCGTTGCGTGCGCTCTTCGAAGCAGCTGATCAAAGTTGTCGACCTTATGGTCGCGCCAGTGGCAGGTCGTCGTTTCGAGTCTGCCGGGATGTTGCTCACACGTTGAAAAGGTCGGATCCAGCCACTCGCGCTTCCAGAATGGCGAATAGATATCGGCACGATTCACGATCAAACAGAGATAGCAATACCGTAAACGAGGTCGTTCATAGACCCAACCGATTGGAGTCTGCATGGCTCTCAGCCGATCCACACTTACGTGGGTCAGCTGTGAGAGACGCTCCAAGGTCTCGAGCGGCACTGGCGGAAAAAGTAACCATGTCCACCGCGTTAGGACTGGCATCTGGCCGAGATCGGCTTGAGTCCAAAGCTGCTCGACTGTCAGAGAGTATTTTGCCGCGAGTCTTCCAAGCCAGCCCCCGAATGCCTCACCATCAAAGGGACGTGGTGCAACTGGCCACGGCCTCGCCTGGTTAAAGCACGCTGTTCCGGGCGTGTTCGATGTGAGAGACATCGATCATTTCCCTTCCATCGCGGATCGCAAGCTCAGTGGCGGAATTCAAAAGCCGCGAGACCTCGCCGGTCAGACCTCCGCTCGCCGCCAGAACCGCCGAGACAACTTCTCGCCTCGACAGGTTTGACGGTCGTCGCAAAGGAAGTACGCGTTCGAATGCCGCCAGCAGTCCCCGGAAGGCTTCCGACTCCTGCCATCGAGGCATCTCGAAGCGCGCAAAGCGACTGCTCATTTGGGAATCGGTTTGAAGTGCTATCTCAGCATCGTGCGTCCCCACAAGGACAATCGTCATCTGGAGATCGTTGGCCAGAAACTTGAGCAGGTTCAGGGAGGCGCGCTGCTCGCGATAATTTCCCGACAAGAGGTGATGAACTTCATCGACAACCAGCATGCGCGGCGAAACTTTCCGAAGCAACTCGCGACTCAGATGCTCAAGCACGTTTAGCCTCGCTGATGCGTTGAACGGCGCTCCAAGCTCGAACAGCAGCGATGTGTAGAAGCGGCTCTGGTCGGGCGTGGGTGGCATCTGCATAGACACCACCTTCCGGCGCTCCACGCCCGCAATTTCGTCGTATTCCGGAGGATGGCGCCGTTCAAATTTCGCGATAACCTGGGTCTTTCCGATGTTCGATTCGCCGTACAGCAGCACGCACGGCATACGCTGCCGTGGAGGGATCTTCACCAATCGGTCCAAGAGCTCGAACGCCTGTGTTGCGCGGGGATAGTCAATCCATCTATCGCGGGCCAGGGCAAGAATACGAACATTGTCGTCGCTCTTTGCTAAAGAACGGACCTCCGGCAGAAGGTGTGTCAAGGAAGCACTCATCGCCAGTTCACAGTTGCTCTACGTGATAAATTGGAGGCGGCTTGCTGTAGTCGACATCCGGCGTTGCCGACGACGCCTCGGGGGATTTCGCCTGCTGACTGGCCTGCCTGCTCGCCGGGAAAGGCGAGGTCTCCCCTGCTCTTCCTCGTCTGTCTGCAGATCGCCGCTTCGCTGTTGCCCCCTCTATGATGCTGCGTTGCGCAGCGATCGCGTTGAATATCGCAGACTCCGTGACGTGGGATTTTCCCTGCGATCGGAGATGCTTGAGTACCGCCTTTTGCTCCCACAGGGAGATTCGGCCACGACGTAAATCGGCAAAGCTTGCCTCAACGTATTCCTTGCCATCGGCACTGACGAAGATTCTCGATAGGTCCTCTGGATGGTATCGCACCACGACGCGACGGTTAGCCGCCCGCCAGGCGGTGAAGATCGGATGCCAATAGTGCAGATAGAACAGCGTCAAGCCATCAGACTGGATGGTGCGTCGGCTCATGGGCAGGAACTGAATGAGGAAGCGAAGTTCTTCAGCCGCTGAGTCGGGAAGAAGCCGCGGCTTCGATGCTTCAGACAACGTCGACCACGCGGAGTATGGCGTCGCGCCGCCTAAACCTCGATGGGCACTGTGATGGTAGGTCTGTCCGATTTCATACATCAGCCATTGCTCGAACTCCGGAAGGGTTAATGCGGCTTCCGCTTCCGGCTTGTGAGCCTTTCGTCCTTTCGTCGACGATCCGGTCGAGCCTGGCAGACTGTGCACCTTCTCCATCATGGTACGGTTCAGTCTTTCTATATGGCCCCCGAAATAGGGTCGGCCAGGCGGGCGATACATCAGCTCGATGCCGTATTGATTGCAGCCCGCTCGCAGTGCCCTACTTTTGAACTCGGCAGCGTTGTCGAGATGCAATACCTTCGGCACGCCATGCATCGGCCAATCTACAGCAACGTCCCGGCTCGCCAACCAGGGCGCCTTGGGCAGGACCATCCGCGTGAGAAGTAGAGCGACAGTCGCCGCGTTAGGGCGGTCGAAACCGACGTATATGGCCACGACTGATCGTGTCGCGACGTCGATTGCCAGCGTCAGCCACGGTCTGCCAAGCGTGTGGCGAAACACCTCATCGACCAGCATGATGTCGGCAAGTGTGTGATCGATCTGCACAATATCCAACGGATGCTGTGCGACAAGATGGCCCGGCGCTGCGCCTGAAAGCTTCATGCATTCTTTGTCACGGTAGTCGGCCCACCGGCGGGAGATTGTTGGCCGGGAAGGTGGTGTGGCGCCTGCAACGGCGCACCGCATGCGGACCTCTCGGCAAATCTCATGAAGGGGATGGGCGAGATGCTTCTGCCGCGGAAGCCAATCGGATAGGACGTCCTGAACGATTGCCTCCACTTCATTCGACAGCATGTATTGCCCTTGACGTGGACCTGACGGAGACGGCAGCAATGACGCTGTCACCGGGTCTTCTAGAAAGCGTCTGCGCAACCGGTACACTGAAGAAGAGTGCAAGCCTAATAGCTGTCCTGCAAGAGCTGCCTGCTTGCGGGTGAGTGGTGCCTGGCCAAGGGGGCAGAAGATTTGCGCCGCTGCCAGTTCGCGCTTGTCGGGCTCCTTTTTCATCGAAAGCCCCGGACGCTCGCACACCTAAAGTTGTGACTCTGGTCAATCGACACCGAGACTCGAGAAGTCACATCAAATCAGGGCGCTGCTAGGCTCTACCTCGCTAGGTGTGTTGCCTTTCCCACGGAAAGTTGTGTTCCTGGGAAGCGATTTCACCTAATGTTGTGTCTAGTTGGAGCGGGATGGAGGGCCGTAGAGTGCGCCCCAGATTACGTTTGCGAGCCCGAACCGTTGCTGCTGATGCGTCAGACGTCGAGATCAACTTGGCGACGTGGCCCGCGGTCGACGACCAAGCCTTGCCCGAGGCTCAGCGTGCCAACTTCCGCGCGCGCGTTTGCGCGGTGCGGCTTTATTTGGATGGCGCTAGTGGCAGGGACATAAGGACCAATGCGGGAATCGGCCGCGGCCAGGTGTACCGCCTGATCTGTGAGCGTTGCCTTGCACCGCACCCTGACGGGCAAATCTACGGCTGGCGCGGATTGTTGCCGCACGCACGCATCCGGCCTTACACGCGTACTGCTCCAATTGCAGTGAATCCCTGGGGCGGCGGTGCAGCCGGAGCGCTTCAAGCCGTGTTCCGAAGCGCTGCAGGTCAAGGCCTGGAAGCTGAGTTTCGCCAGCAGATCCTTGGTCATCGAAAGACGCTCGAGTCGACCCGACAACCTCGGGCAGTGCTCTACCGCTGGTTTCTTAACGCGTTGCGGGAAAGAGGCTTCGAGCAGCGCGGTGAATGGCCGTTCAACGTCGCGAAGCAAGGTTACAAGGCCATATGCCGTTTCATCGCCGACGTCATTGCGGCCGCGCCGCTACGGACCCGTAGCGCATTACTTGGAGGCCCGGAGGCTCAGCGCAAGACACGCACAGGCGATGGGACACGCCGTCCAGCATTGCGGCTGTTCGAGCGAGTTGAATGCGATGCGCACAAGCTCGACGCGCGCATGGTGATCCTCGTCCCTTCACCGCACGGAGGTTACGAGCCGCGTGTCATTCACCGTCTCTGGGTCGTCGTGCTGATCGAAGTGGCTTCACGCGCAGTTCTCGGTTACAGCTTGTCGCTGCGGCGCGAGTGCAGTGCCGAGGATGTTTTGCGTGCCATACGCTGCGCATTGACACTATGGACACCGCGAGACATTCTGTTCAGCAACAACGCCTATGCCAAGGGCGCCGGCCTGCCTTCATATCGCGCTCCACGGTTCGTGGGAGCTTGCTGGGAAGAATTCAGCGTCGATGGGGCGCTGGCGAACATTTGCAATCGGGTTGAAGCCGCCCTGCAAGACGTCGTAGGTGCGCGAATAGCGAAGCCTCAGGATCCCGGCAGCTTTAGCCACCGGCGCAGCAAAGACGACCGACCCTACATCGAGGCATTCTTCCGCTGCCTGGCTGCGGGTGGCTTTCATCGCCTGGCGACCACCACCGGCAACTCACCAGATCAGAAGCGTGGCACCGACCCGGAGCAGACGGCGAAGGACACTCACTTCCAATTGGAGTTTGCGCAGGAATTGCTCGACGTCCTGATCGCGAACTACAACGCCACACCACATTCCGGCCTTGGGTATCGCAGTCCGCTTGACCAGCTTGAATTATTGGCCGATCAGGAAGATCGACCGTTACCCACGGCGGATCCGATTGCTGTAAGCAAAATGGTGGGTGTGCGCAAACTCTGTGCGCTACTGGGCGGCAGCCGTACAGGTAGACGACCCCATTTTCACTTCGCCAATGCCCGTTACTCCGCAGAGTGGCTTGGCCTGCGCGGGGATCTGCTCGGCAAGAAATTATGGCTGACGATAGAAAACGAGGACGATGCCCGGTTCGCCGCAGTGTCAACACAAGCAGGACATTTTCTCGGCGTCGTTCGTGCCTCACCTCCGTGGCACCGAACCCCGCACTCCCTCTATGTCAGACAGGCTATTCGCTCCCTCGAACGCAGGCGATTGCTCTTCCTGTCCAGCGGCTGCGACGCGGTCGAGGCTTTGCTGCAATATGCAGAAGGCTCGCCCGGCAAGCGGCTCCCTCCTCACCCGGCATATCTGGAGGCACGGCGGATCCTTCAGCAGTATGCCGAGCTGGTTGCGGGAGAATCCATGGTCACCTTGGCACGCCAAGCGCTGCCGAGTGAAGTTGCCGCCGATCCCATGCCAGCCGGACCGGCGTCGCCTCTATGCCTGCCTCCGATGCGAAAGGCCCAGCTATGGTAGCGTCTACATACCATCCCCCGCCTCCCCTGGCTCCTAGTCATGTGCCACGCGACCATCCTATTGTGACAAGTGATTACTCCCTTTATACCGTCGCGATTGAGGAGATGGTGAACACAGTAGCCGGTTGGATCGATGACCAAGTCGATGGCGCCACCATTTATGGCCCCTCGCGTTTTGGCAAGTCCAGCGGCGTCAATCACTGGCTGCAGCGATTGCTCTCGGAGCGCTGCGGTGGCTATGTGCCGATGGTGGTTTGGAGCCACACCGACCCCGGCGGTCCGTATTCAGTCGGCAGCTTCTATGCGGAATTGCTACAAGCCAGTTCCCATTCGCTGGCGCGATTTGTGAGAGGTCCGCTCGCTCGCCACCATATGTTGCTGGAACGCTGGATCGAACTGGCCAGCCAAGGCGGTGGGCGCTTTCTGGTCCTAGTTATCGACGAAGCCCAGGGTATGTCGCAGCGAGAATGGTTATGGCTCGTGGAGTTGCACAGTCAACTCGAGCGACAACGAATTCGATTATGCGTAATCTCGGTGGCCTCGCTCCAGTTTTTTGACGAAGCAATCACCATGGCCCTGTCCGGCGGCGCGCATGTTGCGGCTCGCTTCATGCTGGCCACAAAGGCGTTCGATGGCATTCGTAGTGAGCAGGAACTCGCTTATGTCATGGGCGGCTATGACAGCGGCAGTGAATGGCCTCCGGGGTCAGGCCTGTCATTCACTGCGGGCTTGGTGCCCAATGCCTGGGATCAGGGATTCCGACTCGCCGCCTTCGCGGCTACGCTAATGCAGGCCATGACCGATTGCCTGCCCCCGCGGTACGCAGGCCCCATCAACTTTCCGATGAAGACGGTAACCCACGCGTGCCGCCACGTCTTGTTGCGACTGGCTTCTGGCGCGGACGTCGAGAAGGCGACTTCGCCGACCTCTTGGCGGCAGGTAGTAGAGGCATCAGGACATAGAAGGCTAATGGCAGTGGTGTCAGCCACCGCAGCGCGACAACGCAACGATCGCAGTCCGATACAGACATGACTGAGCCACCGCGTCTGACATGGTATCGCGGCAGCGTCCTTCCCTACGCGTCCTTGTTTCACACGCTGCTCCGCGCATGTGAGCTCAATGGGCTCCGGCCGCGCGAGCTTGCTGTCATGGCTCGAGCCCGAGATCGGCTCGAGGCACCCCAGCCATTCGGGGGGATTGACCGGGAACGGCTCGCGACATTGCTGGGCGAGCCGGCGATGAAGTTTCGGTGGGCAACCGTTGACGATGCACCGGCGTGGCTGCGGCCTGCGCTTTTCAGCTACGACACCAAGATCTGTCCACTTTGCCTGGCGGAGGGCTATCACACCGATTTGTTTGCACTCCGCTTCCTGCAGACCTGCCCTGTCCACGCCGTCCCGCTGCGGTCGCACTGTCGCTGCGGCCGCGCGTTCATGATGATCTTGTCGGATCCGGACGGCCCGCCCGGTAGCTGTCCGTGCGATCGGCTTCGGTTCTTTACCCCAGAGTTGTGTCGCCGCCCGCGAATGACTTCAGCCAACATACAAGCCATGGATCAATTGGTCGCGTGGCTCGACGGCATGACATGTCTCGCCCATTCAGAAGCCGTTGCATACCAGTGCTTTTGGACGCAACAACTCGAGCCGGAAGAATTTCTGGCCCTGAATGAGGCAATGGGACGCCCTTGTCCACCGGGCTTACAGCCATATCCTACGAGAAACGCACTGCGCGTCGTGCATGGGCCGAACACAATTTTTCACGATGACGTTTGCCATCAGCAGGCGTTTGCAGACTTGGATCTAAGAGAAAAAGCGTCGTCCTACTGGTCCGATGCGCCAGCTTTCTCGGTCTACCGAGCCATGGCGCGGCACTTTCGGCGTCATGTGGCCCCGCGGGCCACCACTTGGTTGAAGGCTCCGACCACCGCGGTCGCCGCCGAGACGCTGGCGCACCATCCCCAGGCAGCGCTGGTGATCACAGAGGGCCTGTGGGCACGAAGCGTTGAACCTTATGTGCGCCTTCGCCGTTGGCCGTATCGTGCACCACCGGCTGGCGTGTTTGGGGAGTTGAGCGAGCAGGTAATGCTACATGCCTCCATCAGCCCCCCGAGTCGAGAATTCTCCGCGACCCATACGTGGATCGCATACCATGCGGCGGCCACCGCGTTGCTCCAGGTGTGGGCATACGCGGACAAGGCTGTCCAGGAGTTTCTCCTTGGCCGCGGGAATGCGCTGAGGCATGTCGAAATTGCGAGTTGCCCGCTTCGTCCGTGGTGGGGTGCGAAGCGACGTTGTGACATCACCCGCTTTGTCGAACCGGTTATTGATTGCGGCGAGGCGTGGGGGATCATGTCGAGGACCAGCAAAGCGGCGCGCCTTTTCGGCGTCGCTCGTCGTCGCCACCGTCGCAGGCGAGCTATCGTTGCGCAATGGCATAACCAAGGCCCCGGATTGACGTTCTCACGAGAGAGGGGCTGGACAGTCGCAACCGCCTTCACCCCCGCCAACGCCGATATTCGCAAGCGACGCCTGCTCGGCCAGCAGGATGCCGGCGCGATGTTCTGGATTTACCGGGAAACGGGCGGGGCGTTGGTGGCGCGTCTATGCGACGGACGCGTACAGGCGATAGGCGAGACGCCGCGGACAGCCATCAAGGCGCTGCGAATGGCCCTTCTTCGATTGAGGTTCCTTGCCCCTCCCTATTAGCAAGCCACAAATTTAGGTGAAAGTAGATACAACTTCAGGTATGCAAGCGTCCCTCGTCTTACATTAGGCGATTTTTGGCCGTTTCGGCGTAGTCTCAAGAATGTTGGGCATTCTCGGCGCTGCCGTTGCCTCTCAGCAACTGTCGAAAGGCGTACTTTTTGAGGAATTTCGCTTAGAAATCAAAGAGCCATAGCGATGTGCTTGCTCTTACACATGGTGTTCATGGCTCGCACGAACCTTGTTCTTCAACACCGTCCGCCCTGCCGAGCGAGCTCTCGCCACTGAGTTCGAATACCAACCCTAAATTATCGGCATTTACTATTTCTATACAAGATCGGCCGGTGCCGGCTCACGCTCAAAAGATTACTCGTCTTTTCAAGTACTTAGCTGGAAGTTTGTCATGCAATGTACTACTGGCTGTCGACTATGACCGGAGGATTCGTGGCGACGGCGTCAGGCCCATCCTGTTCGGCAACGGCGGTGAGACCCACGTTGACGCCTGCCTTCCTGGCGAACTCCGGCGGCGTTGGCACCATCCTCGTGCGCGGCACGCCGTCGACGCCAGATTGCGACGAGACCGGGCTCCCGGGACAGGTCGACCTTGTTCGCGCACGCTGTGCGCCGACATTCTGATGTTCGCGGGTAAGCGCGCGCCGACACGGGAATCGGCGGAGGCATGAGTTGGGCCTACCATGGGTCGCCGCGAGGTTGGGCTAGTCCGCCGCCCTATGCGCGGCGGAACCCAAGATCCTTCCACGAGGAAGCAAAGGGCGCCGCAGCGCCCTTTATCCTGTCAGCCCTTGACGGCTTGTCGTTGTCGCTTGAACGCCTTCAGCGCCGGGACAGCATAGAGCTGGCTGCGCCCTACCTCGCTGCTAGCCGCAAGCTTTCCACTGGCGACCAGCCGCCGGAAGGTGGGCATCGACACCTCAAGGTACTCGGCTGCTTCCTTGGCAGTGAATTCGTCGCCGGCCAGATGGCCGAACACTTCCTCGTGGCTTAGATTCTCGTCCCGGAACGCCTGTTGGCCAACCAGGGCGAAGAAGCGGGCCCGTTCTTGCAACGGCAGATTCCTGAGGCGCAGGAGAAGATCTTCCGCAGTCATTGTATTCATCACTTCCTCTCTGCTTTCAGATATTTTTTTGAGGTCCGCATAGAAGTTCTCGTGCAATCCCATCTGGTAGAAATCGATCAGCAGCCACTCAATGTCGCCCCCGTCAGCCTCCCGCTGCTTTGGGGTGGCGACCGGTAAGCCATCAGGTAGTCCTGCCTGTTGAACTTGAACTTGTGAACCCGGATGCCGGCCAGATGCCCAACCTTAGGCTCTCCTACGCAGACCACCTCGACTTCGTTCTCGATAGCCAACTGAAGCGCCTTATGCGCCTCTTTATGAACTTGCTAAAGGGCTTCTTATAGTTCGACATCATGAGATGTTTTGCTCTCGTTTTTGATTATATATCAGATCAACTATCCGAGCGTGAAGGGCATCGCAGAGGCGGATAATCGCCAGCGGATCCGAGCACAGGCGCCCGCCTTCGCGGACAACCTTGTCGTCACCGGCGTAGTCAACAGCCACTGTCTGTTGGACAAGTCTGTTCAAACACCCGGAGTGCCCACGCTAGCCATCGGCGCTAACCAGCTAGTTCCCGCCCAGCCTGTCAGCAGTGCAGGCGACTGGGTTGGCCTACCAAATCCAAATTGGTCCGCAGATACTGGCCTCGTGACCGCGCAACTTGGTGTGATCCCAAATTCTGCCTTGTCGGAGCCCTCAGGGCTAAGGCATCGAGCGCGAATTGCGCAAAAAGGTATTGCACAAGCCGTTCGCGCGTACCGACTCGCCCCGCTGAAAAGGACCGCTGAGTCTGATAGTAAATGCGCTTACTGAAGTGTATTTTAAGGCATTTTCAGCCGTTGCCGAACATATGCAATCGGTTTTTGCCCCGGAACGTCTCGCTGGTTTCGCCCTCCGGATCGGCCTGGTGTTCAGATCACGGCACAAGTGCGTGTGAAGAGTCCCACGAACAGGAGCCGATTGCGCCCTCGCGAGCGCCCAAGAGCCCGCAACGCTTTGCCGCGTCTGACCTGGGCCGTGAGCGCTGCCAGACACTACTAAGCCGAGGGTTACTTCCGATGCCTGGCTACAGCTAACGATGATCCGCCACAAACTGGAATGGTGTTCTTGCTCGAAACCTTGGCACATCGTACCTACGTGTTGGCGCTGATTTCGTAGCGGGCATGGGTCTTACTACGCAGCGAGAGGCTAACACCGTTCAAAAAGGCCGCGCGCGCCTCAACGCGGCACTGGCATCATGTGTTTTGAAGAGTCTTCTTCTTGGAAACTCATGCGAGTGAGTAGTCTGGAATGATCCGAAGTTGTCACGTGACAACACACGCAACGTGGTTGGGAAGTCTCCTGCCAGGAGCTTGACGGCTAGCCCTCAAGTCCGAACCGATGACAGCCTCCATAAAAGAACTGCACAAAGCGATGTCATCGATCGGCTTCGAAGCGGTTGTCAGATTGGTGCGAATCAGAAATCTGAGGTCACACGAAGCCGTCATTTGCAGTTGTTACGTGACAACCGCAACCTCGTTGCCAGAGCCTTCCGTCAGCGCCTCCTGTAGTTAGCGCATATGCTGTACGAACGGATGTCAAACGAAAAGGCCTTCGATCCGGCCAAAGGTTGTTCCAGCGATTGATCGAATCCGAAGGGTCCCACACGCCCAGGCCAAGTTGTTACGTGACAACCACGGCGCTTCTGTAACACTGCTTGCTTCCACAAAATGTGACGCATAAAATTCAGAAAATATTCTAGGAGCAAGTATGCCCGCATTCACAATAGCAGTTGCGAACCAAAAGGGCGGTGTCGGGAAGACGACGCTTAGCCTTAATCTAGCATCGGCATTCCAAGCTGGCGGCAGCGAAGTGGCACTTGTGGATGCTGACCCACAGAACACGTCACTGCGATGGGCTACCAGCGGCGCAGAGCCCCTCCAAGTATCGGTCACGAGTCTCGCTCCCGCTGGCGAAAAAATAGGCAACGAAATTAGGAAACTCCAGACCAAATACGATCTCATTCTGGTGGACTGTCCAGGCAATTTGGAAGACCCAAGAACGCCAGAAGTGCTCAAGGTTGCCGATTTCTGTCTGATCCCCATGGGACCCTCACCAGCGGACCTCTTCAGCACAATGGCGATGATTCGGGAAGTGGCGAACGTGCAACGGCGAGTGAATCCAGAATTGGCTTCGGCTTTGATGCTAAACAACATCAACGGCAAGACACGCATGCGAGAGGAAATCATGACGCTCCTCCGCGAACAGGACGTGGGTACCTATCTTTTCGCTAGCCAGATCGCTCAACGGGAGATCTATCGACAGATTTTCGCACTCGGCACCACAGCTCACGAGTGCAAGCGTTATATGCGAGGCATCAAGGAGGCCCGAGCCGAGATTGAAGGTCTCGCTGTAGAGCTTTCGCAATACATCGCACAATCTCGCGCTAAGAGGGTAGTAAATGAATAAGGAAAATAACGAAAAGAAAACGAAACCCGTCGGCAATCTATCGCTCGCTGCCGGCCTCCTGAAGGGCCTCAATAACGAACGGGCCGCCTTGGATCAGCGCTCCGAACCGAGCGAGGAAGCTCCAACGCGGTTAAGCCCGCCACCACCCGCAGTAGTCACCGAGCCTACGGCAGCGCATGCGATCCCAGTGGCTTCAAATGTCGGCAATCGTTTTCCGATCCCCATAGCAGATTGCATTTCAAATCCCTACAACCCACGAGAGTTTTACCCTGAATCCAAGGTACAAGAGCTTGCCTTGACACTGCAGCGTGATGGCCAGATCGAAGCCATCAAAGTCACCAAACTGCCGCAGTATCCAGGCAAGTACGTCCTGATAGACGGGGAGCGGCGTCTACGCGCGAAGCGCTCACTAGGCGAGAAGTTCATCGATGCCGAATTGCGATCAGACACAACTCCCGCCGAACTCTATTCAATCGCCTATCGAGCCAACAATGACCACGAACGCCAAAGTATCTTCGATGATGCAATCGCTTGGCGGCGCGTCCTTGATAACGGCGTTTTCGTGGAACAAAGCGCCTTAGCGGAGAGGGTAGGCCGGGATAAGGCATACGTCAGCAAGGTACTTTCGCTGAACGCGCTGCCGCGCCCGATCCTTGAGCGCATGGCCGAGTTTGCAGATCGGATAGGTCTCCAGGCCGCTTATTTCATCAAACTGATTTTTGACAAAGCCGGCGAGGAACAAGCGACACGAAACCTATCCGCCGTGATTGATGGCAAGAGGACCGTAAGACAACTCGAGCTCGCCGTGAGGGATCTCACGACACCAAATTCCGCCGGAAAGAAGGAGCGTGCCCGCTATCACCAGCGATACGACTTCAAGACAGACGGCCAATCGTTTGGTCAACTGAAAACTTTCCCTGATGGCCGGATTAATCTGGAGCTCGTGGAGATCCCGGGTAATCAACAGGAGGAGCTTGCCGAAAAAATAAAGGAAATCGTCGAATCCTTCACCAATGCGAAGCCTTCGGCTGCCACATCCATATAGGCTAATCGAGATCCGTGGTCGTGACAGTGGCGTGCGGGGAAATTCACCATGCTCGAAAGGAGACTGTCATGAAAAACTTCGATTGCCGCGGCTGCTCCGACCGCGGCGTTTTACGCAAAACAAGCGCCGGCAATCTTGGCCGGCATCGGGAGGCCAGGGCCATCATAGATGGCCACCTCGACCAGGTTGATGGCGCGCTCTGCAACCTGGAGCCATCCTCGATCAGGGTTGGCATGGACTACAAGTTGGCGTGGGGCGGGGGCTGGCTTGTCGCCGTGCCGCCGAGTAACCTTCCCGTGCTGCGCCCATCTCGCAGCCGAGAATCGCAGAACACAAGCGCAGTTCATGTGTGAGCAGTGCGACTTCGAAGAAAACGCCGAGGTGGTCGGCGCGATCAATGTTTTAAGGGCTGGACACGCTCAGTCCGCCTGTGAAGTGAGCGGTGCGGTAATGCCGCCACTGAGCGCAGTAGGAATCGCAGCCCTTTCCGAGCGACCAGGGAAGCCCATCAGGCTATATTCGGAATCAGGCCGACCTTAGCAGCGAAGGCAAGGAAGGTGCTTTGAACAAGAGGGTGTGTCAAATCCGGCGCATCGTTCTTCAGCTTGCGCTTGCCGATCACAGCAACGCTTGCCTCATCGGAGAGGAAGTTCTGCCAAATTTCCAGCTTCTCGGCGGTCGGAACTCGCGGCCACCATGCGTTAAAACGCTCTAGTGCGGTTTTGCGAGTGTCGGCGGAGAGCCGTTGGATCTCGAGTTCCCTGACCGAATTCCGATTACGCTCGCGATGAACTGCCAATTCTGTCTTTTCCGCACCAGTGAGAAAGTACTGGTCTTCCGTATCACTAAGAGCCTTCATGACGAGCGCATAGCCTTTAGTGAACTTGCGTTTCGCGAGAATATAGCGGAAGTAGAGGACATCCGTTACTTCCTCGATCCGTTTCAGGCGGAAGTTCCGGGTCAGTTCACGGATCTGGGGGCTGCTTATGCCGAATTGCTCGCGTAGGATGGCGAAGCGCTCAGGATCGAGCGTGCCTTCCTCGTTCATAGTCAAGAGGTTCTTCGTGTTCTCCCAGATCTCGAACTTGATTGCAATGACCTTTCGGCCTTTCGTGATGTATTTGGGAGTTGCGCAATAGTCGCTCGACTCTTCAAGCTCTGCCAACGCGGGAACAATGACGCGCGCGGTTAGTCGCTTGAACTCCAGATACTCGGAATCCTCAATCCCCATCCGCTCGCGGAATTCCTCGAGCGATAGTTCTCCGGTGTGGCGACGCCAAAGGTTCTCGCGCAGCAACTCGTACATCGCATGAGCGTACTTGCTGCGGAAACGCGCGTTCATGCGCATTGAGACGTGATAGTAGCGTTCCGGCGCGCTGTACAGCTTCCGCAGCAAGGGCGGAATTTTGTAGTAAAGGGTTTTCCCGTCGATCAGAACATCCTGCAGAATTTGAGTAGAGAACCAGCGCGAATTCTCCGAAATCTGCATCAGAGACTGCTGCATTTCCTCGACCGAGTTTTTCAGATAGGAGGTGTCGTTGTGATTGTGTTCGACCGACCAGCTCAAATAGTCCAGGGAAACCGAAAACGTGTCCTGCGTTGTCATGTTCGGTCGCGCAACGAAAAGGAGGGTGTTGTGAAGCTGCCGCTGAAGTAACTTCAATGGTCGGACAAAGCGCACGCGCTCACTGCTCTTCTTGAGCAGCAGTTCTTCTTCGACGTCGATGATGGAGGTGCCTTCGTCGAACAGATCTAAGCTACGGCTGTAGTATTGCTTCGCCTCCTTTTCGTTCGAGAGGTAGAAGCGGGCCAAGTCGTTCGATGTGAGCGCCTTTTCCAGCGCTGCTTGGTCTTCCAGGGTAACTACTTCAGCTTCGACGCCGTTAACCGCGGCGACCGTTTTGCGTCTGCCGCGTGCGGGTGGCCTAGTATCAGAAAGCACGAGCTCGAACGCTGCCGAGTCCGCAGTTGGTACTGAGAGCGGGATAGCGGACTCAATCCCTTGTACAGCTTTCAGAGCGGCCTTGCTCGTGGTCATGGTGGCCCAGCAGAATTTTTATTGCATATGACTATGGACAATGTGGCCTACAAAGTCAAATTCATGACGTAGGCTATGGACTACTGCAACGGATCTCATCGCCCATAGATGTAGTCCATAGACGAGGCTCACGTGTCCACGGTGGTCGTCCCAGGTACGCCAGGTCGCGGAAAGAGTGTTTCGGATCCTTTGCAGACAGTCCCATAAACGTAGTCCATAAGGGATTTTGGACGCCGACGCGTAAACGCGACAGTCGTTTGTTGGTACCCGATTCGGTCCCTCAAAGCCGAGTCGGGGAATGAAAGGGTAGGCAGATCCCACAGACGTAGACCATAGCTGATAGCTCATGTGCAGCGTGCGTAACAATGCTGTCGCGCAGCTTCTGATACCTCGATCTCAATGGACTACAGATTCCGGAGTGCAGCTCAGTAGTGTGACCAGAGTGCGTTAAGGCTTGCAAGGGTTCACCTGGCGTTTAGTGACTAAAGCGCAACCGTGTGATCCACCCATATGGACTACATATTCCGGGGATTGAGCGCACGGGAGCTCGGTCGGCTCGCAAAGCGGGCCTGAGTAAACGATGGAAATGGCCGTGCCAGCTTCCAAGGACTACAAATTCCGGGGGCATTTGGCTTGGGAAGAGGCATCTGCACGCTGGTCCGCCCAGCCATGGCCTACAAATTCCGGGCGCTTCGGACTTCACTGCCAAGTCATCGGTTCAGGGCTAGGGAGAGTTCCAAGATCCCGGTATCTGTAGGCCGAAGATCAGCCCCTTCACAGCACACTCTATCTAACACATTGATTTATAACGATTTAATCAATTTACCACCGCGCATCTGTATGTGAGTATGTGCTCACGTCACGATACCGAATGCTGGTTCTGGAGAACAGAGTTGTAGAGATGGACTACACATGTGGGGGGGAGCACTAATGAGGACAAGGATTCCGGTTGTCTACGGCACTGGATTCTTGCAAACGGTTTTGGGGGTTAGGTCTCGCGCGGAGGATCGAATCTATATAAGTAAAGACATCAAATCAAATCGTTAACGCTGGCTAACGCGTTGATTCAACTACGTTTTCTGCGATAACGGCCTACGGACGTGGGGAAGATACTGCCCACATCCGTGGGCTTTGCCACTTTAAGCCGCCATTTATGGGATTCCTATCGCCTACGTCTGTGGGAGCTTAAGCCTACGGCCGTGGGACATGGCCTACGCCCATGGTTGTGGTCCATAGATGCTCTGTGGATAACTTGGCTTCGCGGTGTTGGCCTACAGATATGGGCGTCACAAAGTCAACGCCGGTATATTGTGCTGCCGGAACACTATGGACTACGGGCATGGGGCAACTGGGCGGTGTGAACTATGCAATGGACTACGGTTATGGGGGGATCTTGGGCGCGCTCAGCGGTATGGACTACGGTTATGGGGCCGAACGCCTGGGGAGTCCAGTAAGGGGGCGTACCACGGACGTAGGCTTGTACGTTCGTTAGTGTAGCGAGGCAACGCGCCGAATCAAGTCGCGCTCTATCAAGGCATTCTGGTAGTTCGGAGCTCAATGGCGCAGGCTGTTTCCGAAATTGCCGTCCACACGGGGGTAAAGCGCAGCAAAGCGGCTGGAAACGCGCTGGAGCGCTTCCACGCCTGGAAGTGCATAAGCCGCAGATGGGTTTTCAACGGGCTCCTTGGTTGGCCGCATTGCTTGACAGGGGGCTGCGGCTGCCACTGCCATTAGCCCGCCGAACTCGTAAGCCTACGGCTTTTTTGTCGTCAGGCAACCACTACGTGAGTGTGCCCCAGCGTTCGGCGACCGGCCTTCCTCACCACGATGTCCACGTCGCGCCCCAATCGGTTTAGGCACTCGATCATCTTGGCCTGGCTAATGCCGCGGAATTTGCCGCGCAATAGCTCGGAGAGCTTGGGTTGCGGCATGCCCAGCAGTTCGGCCGCC
>NZ_BAAILO010000007.1:0-61136 GCF_054589115.1 Cupriavidus sp. 8B
GGCCGACATCCGCAAGGAAGTGACTGCTGGCGGCTGGTATGCGTCGCTCGCGGTGGACGGCACGATCCGAGCCGAGACCACGAAGGATGCCGTCAATGACATCCTGACGTACAAGGCGGCCGCATGCGCGAAGGTGCGACAAGCCATCGCGAAGCGGACCTCCGACGAGGCAGAGCGAAAGCGGCTCTCCTCTTTCTTCTTCCTGCCCTTGGTCGAGAGTTCTCCCGACAGGAGCAGTCCACCCCCGGTCGCGAGTCACCTGGCTCGAATTGTGGTCCGCGTTGGCGCGGCAAGTCGCAGCATTGGCAGACAAACACACCTTGCGAGGCCCAATTGCTCGGGTTGGTGCGGCCACATTGATTACGCTCGTTCGAAGTGTGATACGGAGGTACCCTGAGGGGAAGCTTGTTCCATCGCAGTACCCTGAATGTGCGAACGTGAACGCTCTGCCCCAGGAGTGCGGACCTGGTTCTTGAGCCACGGGCCTGAGCCGTCCTATTTCGCCTTTGGCCTTTGGCGGCGCACCCTTGGCCTTGACGCGCCACAGCCGAGTCTGCGTTTGGCTCGCCTGCCGGTCGTTTACTTGAAGTCCAATGCTTACGCCGATCGGAATATGACCAAACGCTAGAGTTCAATATTAGATTTCAACCCGTCGGCAGTTTGTACTACTCACGCAGCAGTACCGGAGCACAACGCTTTCACGCGTGAAAGTGCGTCCATATTGTTCCGAGTAGACGTATTTTAAATGTATATAAAATATATAAAGTTGGCAACATCTTTCACGCGTAGTAGAAGACAAGCACCTTACCGTGGCACTCACTACCTCCCATGCGTATTCCAAATATTCTTGAATTCGAGAGACTAGAGCCTCGGTAGACATATCTGTTGTTGTGCGGACGTACTTTCACGCATGAAAGTCTTGCTGTGACGGCGGCTTCGTTGATCCCACGTGCAGGCGTTGTTGTCTACTTTTACCCCGTCAGCAAATCAGTTCATGGATCGTCAGAACCCGCAGCAACACATTTTCAAGCATGAAAGTCGATCGATGATTGGTCGCGAGCTCTGAACCGTTTCAGATCAAAAACTCTTAGGCACGCGTCGTCGAAGGCTTTCATGTTTGAAAGCCACACCCCCGGTCCTGCACAAATTTGTTATTTATTTGCATAAACCAATCAGAGCCCACATCTTTACTCTGTTGCAGACGCGTCTGACAATTTTCATGCCTGAAACTGGCCGAGCCTCAAGTTAGTAATCACTAAAGCTGCAGAACCAAAGCTTCTCTCAGTGGTGTTTCGAATCCGACTTTCGAGCGTGAAAGCGCGCTTTTGGATGCGGAGACTGGCCTTTCTTGTTCACTTTCACACATGAAAGTTGAGGCGTCTTGCCAAGGGGGCTGGGGGGTGGTTCGGGGGTTGCGTACCTGAGGTTGCACGAATCGCTTACCGTCCTTTCTGACATGCAATGCATCAGCGGTTAAATCGGATTGCGTGATAGGCGACGAAACCGACGACCCGGGCAGGAATGAGAGGGGACGGCCTCCTTTGCGCAGGCAAAGTGGGAGCTTTCATGTATGAAAGCCGGTCGTCAGCGCTGTGCGGCGGGAGTACGAAATTGCGTCACAAGCCTTCCTTGTGCTGGTCCTCAGGCTCCGCACTTTCATGCTTGAAAGATGACGCCTGAACTTCCTCGCGCTTTCATTTATGAAAGCGCGAGGAAGGTTCGGCGGCCGGGCGCTAAGGGGAACCATACGCAACCATCTTCCTGTTGTCGGCAGGCAACGCATCCTTCATAAATTTCTGGCTTTTATGCGTGAAAATGCCTATCACGGTTCGAGGCAAGTTAAAGTTCTACGTGCCTGATATTTTTTATTTAAGTTGGATTTCTTGGGGGAGTGTATGCCGGCAAAGATCGTGACCGTTTTCAACCAGAAGGGGGGCTGCGGCAAGACTATGGTGTCGATGCAGCTTGCCGCGAGTTTCGCTCTGCGCGGGCACCGGACGATGCTGGTCGACATGGACAAGCAAGGAACCAGTACGATTTGGGCGGGGCAGGCATCTCAGGATAAGCCGTTTCCAGCGACGGTCATTAGCCTTGCACCACTGCGCGAAAAGCTGATCGGCGAGATTGCGAAGCACGCGGAGAATCACGAAATCATCCTGATCGACTGCCCTCCAGCCATCGAATCCTCGATCCCGTGGGCTGCGCTGAACATCTCCGATCTCGCGTTGATTCCAGTGATTCCACTTATGGACAACGTATGGGCGAGCCGAGAAGCCAAGGAACTAGCTAGGCGTGCCCTCGAAGAAAATCCGGATCTGCAAACCTTCTGCGTGCCGTCAATGGCCAGGCGTGGGAATGTCTTCAAGGCTTGCACTGAAATCTTGCAGGAGGATCAAGGCATTCCCCTACTCGACACCGGACTCCAGCAGAGAAATGCCTATGGAGAATCGCAGATGTTTGGTCTGTCAGTGCATGGACTGTCTGGATCTTCCGCTGCAGCCAAAGAAGTTGAGGAACTAGCGAAGGTTGTGTTGGGCAAATTGGGTATTGAGTCGACGCGCAAGCCAGTCAAAGGCAAGGGAAGCATGAACAAGCAACGGGAGGTCGCATAATGGGGAAGAGCAAGCTCGAAATGATGCGTGAACAGGCTAACAAGGCTGTCGCAGCGGCGCCGCCGCCAGACCGTTTCGCGCGTGCCCAGGCTCTTGTTGAACGCCAACCGAACGGATTTGCTGAAAAGCAACCTGAGATGGCCGTTGTCATCCCCCCCAATTCGGCCGAGGTATTGACGCCAAACTTTAAGCATGATGGGGCCGGGGAAGTCGCAGCGAAAACAGTCGCAACTGTGACCAGAGCGGTGGAAGAGCGGGGTGGTCCGTACTATGAAGAAGCGGACCTTGGTCTGATTGATGACAACCCGTTCAATGCCCGTAGACTCTATCGCCCTGAACGGGTCCACGAGTTGGCTGAGAGCATTCGGGCCGACGGTCAGCTGGTCCCAGGGATTGCAACGATTCGGGACGGCCGCCGCGTCCTCGCCGGTGGGCACTATCGTTTCAAGGCGCTTAAGGTTGCTGGCATTCAGAGTATGCGCTTGCTGGTACACCCTAACTTGAGTGATCAGCAACTCTATCAACTCTCTTACAAGGAGAATGCAGAGCGGGAGGCCCAATCTCCCCTGGATAATGCATTGGCTTGGAGATCGTTGATTGACCAAGGCGTCTACCCAAACGAGTCGGCGATTGCTGAGGTAACGGGGATGTCACTGCCGAATATCAATAAGACCCTGGCCATCATGAAACTCTCGGAGCCTGTGCTCGAGATAGTGCGGGAGAAGCCGGAGGCGTTTGCCCTTTCCACGCTGTATCAACTCACTCTTCTGGAGAAGGTCGCGGGCAGCACCGTAACCGGTGCAATGGCGACTAGAATTGCTGACGAACAGGCCTTTTGCCGGGACGTAGAAGAGGCCCGCGCACGTTATGAGTCCAAGCCAGCCCGTAAGCAGAAGGAGACGTCCCGCCAGCATCGTCTCATCGATTCCGACGGCAAGCCGCTTGGGGTGTTGAAAGATTGGGATTCCGGGAAAGTGTCATTCGAAATCACGCTGCTCGATCCGGCTCAACGGCGTGCACTTGTCGACGAATTGAAGGAGCGATTCGCACCAGCCCGGCACCCCAAGTGAGTTTCAACCCGGCCCACCGCTGCAAAGATGCGGGCGCGAAGATGGCTGAAACGTATCTGTCATTGGCCATCTTCGTACTTTCATGCATGAAAGTGCTTTATTGGTATCTTTTATTGGCTGGGAGGGGTGAGTCGGTACAAACAATGCGAGGCGTTTTGCCCCGGAGCCGACGGTCCGACGCAAGCGAATTTCCCATGCTCCAAATGAGCTGATGCAACATTCGGCGGACTCTCCAGCGAGTTGCTTTGCGTTACCTCGGCCGGTGGCGGGGTACGGGATATCTAGTCGGGGTAAGCATTCCCCGGTCGCCGGATTGCACGAGTGTTCACGCAGCCCCCTCGTATCAAGGTCACAGTGAATACGCCATGCGAGTCGATCCACGCATCCAGGAATGCCTTGCAGCACAATTGACAACCGTCGCGAGCGTGGTCGCGCCCGATCTTCGCACTGATTGCCATGCCGGACAGTCCGGAGCCGCCGCCGGCGTTGGCCAACTTGGCGCGCCTACGAGGCGTACTTTGGCAACTGGTCAATCCAGGGCACTGGTCGGAGGCGAGCCTAGCTAGCCTCCAGGCTCAGATCTCGTCTGCTATCACCAAATCTCCTTCGAGCGGACGGGCAGGTCGCTCTCAACTCCATGCAATGCCATCGGCACGAAACGGCGCCAAGTGATTGATTTTCAACATGAATCGTCATTTATAAATCCGAGCCATGCGAAGTTGTGTACCTAAATCAAATGCCGATAATTGCACACAATGCCGAAGTCCCTTGTCTATTTCGCGATGGCTCCCGGCTCCCGGTCTGACGGTAACGCAGCGCAGAGCGCTCTGGAGCGCCTGCGCGAAAGGTTGCGCCGCGCAGGCTGATCGTTGCCTCGCGTCAACGTCGATTGTGCGACCAGTGAGTAACTCGGCCGTTGGGCTTCCAATGCCGATGCTGGGCTCACTGCTCAAGGTGTCGTGCCATACGTTAGCGCATGCGATAGCCCTTCTTGCCGCCGACAGCCCGCACAGCAGCCTCGAATTTCCAAGATGATTCGGACTCGTTTCGCCTTACCACCCGGCACAGATGGTTTAGGTGAACCGATTTGGGGAAGGACCTCTCCCATTAGCCCACGATTCAGGGCTCAGTCAATAGTGCCGGGACCACGTCAAAGACTGCGTCACGGTAAGCTCGCGAGGCGATTCATTCGGGGCGACCCAGGTCTGCCAAGACGGCACTCCGTTGCACGACGATCTACGCGGGGAGTGGCCAAAAGCAGGCGGTGAAATCTGGCCAAGAAGTGAGAGCATTAGGTACTGACACCAGCGAAAACCTCCATGTGCATCTCGACCCAGCCATGCACAGAGGGCAGTGAACGCGGCCCTCCAAGTTGATCAGGCCCGGCACAGATGGTTTAGGTGAACCGATTTGGGGAAGGACCTCTCCCTTTAGCCCACGATTCAGGGCTCAGTCAATAGTGCCGGGGCCACGTCAACGACCGCGTCACGGTAAGCTCGCGAGGCGATTCATTCGGGGCGACCCAGGTCTGCCAAGACGGCACGCCGTTGCACGACGATCTACGCGGGGAGCGGCCAAAAGCAGGGGGGAAATCTGGCCAAGAAGTGAGCGCATTAGGTACTGACACCAGCGAAAAACCCCCATGCGCATCTCGACCCAGGCATGCATAGAGGGCAGTGAACGCGGCCCTCCAAGGTGATCACGGTCGGAGTGATATGCCTGATAGGCGAAGAGGGATTTGTGGCTTGAACAGCTTGTAGCCGACGCATTCTCCCACCTAGGGCCACCGGGGCAAGAACGGGAAGGACCGCTACGTGATGCTGTCGCCGTCGGCTGCTCGATATCCTGCGACTGTACTGGTACGAGGCTCACCCCAGGGCGCGGCTGTTTCCCGGTGAGATGCCGGGGCTCCCGTCAGCCGGTCCGCAGTAGCACTGGCATGCCGATCTCCACCGTCCACACCACTTGCGCGGCCGCCTGCGCGTTCATGAACCCGGTCCATAGCGCCACTACCAACTGCTCGATCTGCAGTCCGATTGCGCGCCCGTGAGATCACCCAAGCGTACAAATGGGTGTAGGTGAACGGATTTGGGGCGGCAACCCAGAGTGCTGAGCGGGGCCACCGAGGAAGAAGCCCAGAGGGACTTCCACGCCCCGATAATGGCTCGCCACAGCTGCCGGTGCAAACCGTCAGCAGCTAGCCACGGTAGGGCGGTGACCCTGCGCGGTACGACGATCGGCGTGATGGCAGGAGCCGGATCGCATGAACTGCTTCGCAATTGCGCGCGGCGGACTTGGCTACCGCTGCGCCGGTTGTGGGTGAGCCTGCCGCAGCGTCAACGGTAGGGGATCCGATGCGCTACCCGGGTCCTATATCCGGACAAGCCAATCATCAAGGGGCGCCGGTGCAGGCCAACGCCGCGGCCTGGTTCTCGCGTGCGCATTCATGAACCCGGTCAATAGCGCCACCACCGACTGCTCGATCTGCAGTCCGATTGCGCACCCGTGAGGACACCCACGCGCACAGAGGGGTTTAGGTGAACGGATTTGGGGCGGCCGCCCATAGTGCTGAGCGGGGCCACCGAGGAGGAAGCCGAGAGGGATTTCCGCGCAGCGGGCCCCGATAGTGGCTCGCCACGGCTGTTGGTGCAACCCGTCAGCAGCTAGCCACGGTAGGGCGGTGACCTGCCCGGTACGACGTTTGGCCCGATGGCAGGAGCCGAATCGCATGAGCTGCGTCGCAATTTCGAGCGGCCGACTTGGCTACCGCTGCGCCGATTGTGGGCGAGCCTGCCGCACCGTCAACGGTAGCGGATCCGATGCGCTACCGGGGTGCTATCACCAAGGTGGCGCCGGTGCAGGCCGACGTTGTTTCCTGGCTACTCGCGGCGATGCATTGGGGCGACTGCCGGCACGCGTACGCTCCGTGGCGTAAGCCGTTGCATCCACCGACAGGGGTCGTACGCAGGCTGAGCGGCATTGACGTTGCAGAGCAAAGCGACCATCCGCGCGACATCTTGACGAAGGTGGCAGAGAGGCGTGGCGCGGGTCGAACAGCAAAGCCGCCGATTTCGTCGCAGCAATGAGGGCCCGCAAGCGGACCGTCGTACTGCTGCCAGAATTGCTGTACCGAACGTCCGCGCAGGAGATGTGTCGACCAATTCAGTGGTCGGTCGCATGTCACGGCTACGGCGGGGCACCCCACGGAGGAGGACAAAGCGCAGTACTTTTGACCGGTCACTCTAACGTGAAAAGCGTCTATGCCGGCGCTGTGGAAATCAATGGCTACCTCAAGATTACCTGAGCCTCCCCCTCCAGCTGCTGGAGGGTTATCTTTGTACCTGATCGCTCCCTTTACGGGAGGGAGGGCGCCTTGTATCATGGTTTCTCACGATTTTTGAGAACTCTCATAATCCATGAGAAAAGACGATACAACAGTGGCGGACCCTTGGCACTTTGCGCGCCCAGAGCTGGCCAACGCGTATCTACATGCGTTCGATTTGAAGCTCTCCGCAGCCCGTGGCCTGTTCGCGCGCCGGCGGATGGGCAAGACTGAGTTCCTCCGTCGAGACCTCATGCCGGCGGCCGTGGAGCGCGGCTATCTGACGGCGTACACGAACCTCTGGGACAACCGGAATTCGCCGGAGACCGCGCTCGTCGCAGCGCTCACCGAAGCCCTTGAGCCCAAAGGGGCCGCAGTGCTACTGTCGAAGCTTCGTGCACCAGTCAAGAAGGTAAAAGCCACTGCAAAGATTCCAGGGGGCGTAGAGGGATCATTGGAGGCTGAGCTGGGTAAGGCGGGAATGGATCGGACCGCGGCCCTGCACGAGGTACTCAAGCAACTCGACCGCAAAAAGAAGCCGCTGCTGCTGATCATCGACGAAGCGCAGGTCCTGGCGGGCGCGGGCCACAGTGATTTTGCCCATGCACTCCGCGCGGCACTCGATATTCGCAAGGACCGCATCAAGGTCATCTTCGCTGGCAGTTCGGAAACGACCTTGCGCGGAATGTTTGCCCGGGCATCGGAGCCATTCTTCAATTGGGCACCCCTCGAGCCGTTCCCCTTGCTTGGCGACGAATTTGTCGCCTTCACGGTCAAGCTGCTGAACAGCATGGCCCGCCAGAAACTGACCCTGGAGCAGGGCAAGCGCGCGTTCGATCAGCTACATCGAACCCCCGAGTTCTTCAAGCGGTTCATCGAGCGGTACATGATCTATCAACCGCAAGGCGATGTCGCAGCGCTCGCCTACACAAAAGCATCGGTATTTTCCGACGAACATTCCCTCACACAGTGGAGCCAGCGCAAGCCGGCTGACCAGGCGGTGCTGTACCTTCTGGCTCGCGGCGAGTCGGACTTGCACTCCAGCGCCGGTCTGGAGAAACTCAGTGTGATGCTCGGCAAGCCCGCTACCCGAAACACGGCAGGCCATGCCCTGCGGCGCCTGCAGGCCGACAATATCGTGACGCGCCTGGCCGTTGGCGAATACCGCATCGAGGACGAAGCCTTCGCCGAATGGATTCGCAGGCGTCCGGCACCATTGTCGGACGCCCAGCCATAGATAGCTTCAGCCCCAGCGAAGTAAGCATGCGCAATGTAGATCTGGCCGGCTTGCCGGAACCTCAGCGGATACTCTGAGGCGTGGTGAATCGTAGAGGAGAGCGTGCAAAAGTTGGGCGCTAGACAAGGTCATTTCGTTCAGCGGCACCCGGGGTCGGATTCGCACTCTTGGAAAACAACCCGACGCTGACATCGAGCGTGACGTCGCGAAGCTGCCCCAGTCTCCTGCACCTTAGCCAGCAGCGACCGCCCCTCCGCGAGGGTCGGGCCCAGTAGCGCAAGACTACAGTCACGGCGCTCAATCACGGCCAGACCTCCGTCACCTCGGCTGCAGCGCGACTCGATCAGTTCCTCAGTCGAAACGGTGTGGCAACCGATGAACGCATGACCGTGATCAGCGATGACGCCGGTGAATTTGAGAAGACCGTCCAGGGCAGTCTGCTGGCTCGCGGCAGGATTCTCGATTGGTTCCACGTCGCCATGAAGTTCAACGCGGCGCAGCGTTCCGTGTTTGGCAACAAGATGATCGGCTCACTGGAACGAGAGTCGATAGAGACCGAAATCACTCACGCCAAGTGGCTGGTCTGGCATGACAAGGGCCGCAAAGCGTTGGAGCGCATCAAGGCGTTGGACGCTAGACTGCTGATGAGGACAGGGTATGAATTCAGCACGCTGTGGTGGAACCTGGATAAAGTCTCCTGGTACCTGAGGAACAACGCGCATACGTTAACTACGGCGCTCGACATCGAAAGGGCCTGCCGATCAGCAGTAGCGTCGCGGAGTCCGCGGTGAACCAGGTCGTCAGCCATCGCTTGGCCAAGAAGCGACAGATGCGCTGGACGGACGAAGGGGCGCACTGCATGGTGCAGACCAGGGTCGCGGTTTTGAACAGGGAATTCTCACTCAACCGCATCTCGGCGCTCGAGATCGCCGCCTCGCGTCACAGCAAATGCATTAGGCCCGCATCGCCAAGCCGGCACCGGCCAACGAACAGAACTAACCCTGACATCCTCGCCGCAAGCCAGGGCGCCTGACGAAATCGGCCTCCCGAACTTTTGCACGCTCTCGTCTACGGCTGGCCACCTCCGCCACCCGCAAGCCCCCCAGGTACAGCACGGTCAGCAGTCAGCGGCAGCGCGCCGCGTGCAGCCGCTCGCGCTCGGTCGCACTTTCGATCGTGCCCGGCATGCGTAGAGCGAAGTAATTTTGTCAATCCGGAATCCCGCCAGAATCCACACTGGATAAGGAGGCCCGGGCGGCGAAGTGACAATATTGTTTCCACTCGCGCCGCAGCACCGACAATGGGTCTGGCCCGGGAGCCACCCCTCCACTTGCTTCGAAACCAGCTCGGCCTGAACCTTGGTCAACAGCGACCGCCCCTCCGCGAGGGGCAGGCCCAGGTCCGCAAGACTACAGTCTCGGCGCTCAATCACGGCCAGAATTCCGTCAATGTCATGGCCAGTGTCGCTGCCCTCGTCGGCCAACCTGGCTTCGATGATCAACCGCATGGTTTGCTCCCACCGTTGCGATACCGATCAGCGTAGTCCACACGGAGCCGGCGCGGCGCCCAGATGCTCGAGCGGTCCTCCCTTGGGGGCCTCCCCAACTTTTGCACTCTCCTTCACGCCGGCTGGCAGCGTCGCGGTAGCGCCTTCATCGTGCGGGAGTACGGCCGCAATCCGGGCATGTATTATTCCGCTCGATGCTGTGCGGGCGCCACGGGCAGCCTGCATTACTTCTCGCCGAGGTCGATTGGGGGTATTATTGCATGCAATATTGCATATTACCTTCAACACCAAAGCAAAAACCGTGGCAACCGCAGAACTACAAGGCATCGACATTCCCGCCCAGATCGCGCAGGAAATTCGCAAGTTGATCAATCGCGGACAGTTGCCGCCAGGCCTGCAGTTGCGGCAATCGGATCTCGCCGACCGCTTCGGCATCAGCCGCGTGCCCGTGCGTGAAGCGCTGAAGCTTCTGGCGGCCGAGAGCATCATCGAGCACGATCCCAACCGCGGTTTTTTCGTCGCGCCGCTGTCGACCGACGAGGCCCGCCAGCTTTATCGGATGCGGCACCTGCTGGAAGCGGAGTTGCTGTCTACCGTCGAGTGGCCGACGCCAGCCCAACTCAAGCAGCTCAAGGGGGCGCTGGTCGAACTGGACGACCTGCTCGCGGCCGGCAAGCGAGCCGAGTGGATCGAGCACCATCGTGCGTTCCATGACGCCGTGTTCGAGTTGTCGCCGAACAAGGTTCTCAAGCGCGAGGCGCTGCGCCTAATGCGATTGACCGACCGCTACCGCGCGCTGGCTGCCGACATCACGCTGCGCGAGCACCATCTGAAGGCGAACGTGGAGCAGAAGCTCGTGAAAGCACTGAGTACAAAAAACCGGGAAATGCTGCTGGAAGCCTTTGAGGAGGGCCGGCAGATGGTGGCAGAAGGTCTCATGCAGATCCTGGCGGCGCGTGGCGTGTGAGGCAGGGCGCCAGAGCGCCTCGCTTTCGACGTCAGAAGCGATGCATCATAGGCACGCCATTGGTGACGATCCGTGCGTAAGGCGAACTGGAAATCGCCCTGGCGATCTGTGCCGGCCCCTTCAGTCCGAGCAGGTCCGCGCCGAAGCTGCCGGTGCGGAAGCTCAACATGCCACCAGCGATGCCGGTCGCGGGATCGATGGCGCCGATCAGGAAATAGTCGAACGCGAAGTCGTTCTGCTGCCCCAATTGCATGCCGCCGAGCCCGACCTTGTGCAGGCCGACCCATGCCGAGTTCTCGAACAAAGCCCCGCGTGACTGGGGATCGAGCGCTCCCATACTGAGCGAGATCATCGAATCCAGGCTGAACGATGCCTGCAGGCCGCCGCCAAGGTCTTCCGTGCCGCGGAAGTAGAACTTCGATGGATAAATGGCGAAATCCTGCACGCGGACCTGGGAATCTCCGCCGTTGTCCCGATAAAGCGCGCTCCCTCATCGAGCAGGCCGCCGATGGTGATGGCCCTGCGCGTGCATTTGCGTGGTGGCGGCAATCAATGCGATGCCGAATGACAAGCGGCGAAGTGCCGGTGTCCCCGTAGCCCTTTGATAGACCATATGTCGTCGTCGCTGTTGGATTTATTGTTGTTGCTTCCGCGCGGCAGGGAGGCCCGCGGAGGATATGGGCGGACAGGGGCTGCCGGCCGGCTCGGGATCCCATGACGGAATCCACAGCAGTTCCTGGACCGCGGCAGCTTCGGTCGACGAGAATTCGCCGTAGCTGCCATGCGCATACAGCAGCGGCCGGCTGCGGTCGGCGCGCGGCCTTGCGGCTTCGATGGCGCCGAACAGGATGCCGTGGGTGCCGACGTCCACGGCGCTGGCCACGCGGCAATCGAAGCTGACCAGTGCGTCCCGCAGCACCGGCGCGCCGGTCATCGCCTGCCCCCACACACCGTCCGCGAACTTCTGCTCCGCCGGGATCGGGCTCGCGAAGCGGTCCGCCAGGTGCCGGCTCTCCAGCGCCAGCACGTTCACGGCGAAAATGCCCGACGCCTGGATGGCCCGGAACGACGCGCTGTTGCGGTTGACGCAGGCGAGCAGCGTGGGCGGATCGGCCGATACTGAGCAGACGGCCGTGGCCGTAAGCCCCGCCCGCGAACCGTCCGGTGAAAGCGTGGTGATCAGGCAGACATGTCCCGCGAGGCGGCGCATGGCCGCCTTGAACTGCAATGCGTCGATGCTCATGACGATTCCTCCGGCGTGCGGGTGGGGCAGGGCTATGCGGCCGTGGTGAGATGCCGGGCGAAGTGCAGCACGGTGCGGCCGTGCGCCTGCATGGCGGCAAGCGGTTGGTAGCTGGCGCGCTCCCAGCAATTGAAGCCATGGCTGGCGCCCGGATAGACGAAGAACTTCGCCGAGTCTCGATCGGCAAACGCAGCCCTGACGCGCTCGACTGCCGCGAGCGGGATCATGGGATCCGTTGCGCCATAGTGGAACAGCATTGGGCAACGCACGCTTGCCGCCTTCTGCAATTGGTCCTGGATGCCGCCGCCGTAATAGCAGGCGGCGGCGTCCACCAGCCCAGCCGCGGCGGCCAGGTAGGCCAGCCGGCCACCGATGCAGAAACCGAGCGCACCGACACCGCCCGTCACCTCGGGCCGCGCGCGCAGGGTGCGCACGGTGCCTTCCAGGTCGGCGACGATTTCGGCCATGTCGGCGCGGACTAACATGTCGCGTGCCCGGGCGGCCTCGTCGCCCACGTAGGCGAACTCTTCGCGCGGCGCCTGGCGCCAGAACACCTCCGGCGCCAGCACGACAAAGCCAAGCTGTGCATATTGCTCGGCCACCGCGCGGATGTGGCGATTGACGCCGAAGATCTCCTGGAAGAGGAGCAGTCCGGGGCCCGTGCCCGCCGGGGGCAGGGCGAGATAGCCCTCGTAAGCGCGGCCATCAGGCGCCGTAATGCTGATCCAGTTGGTCCGGATCGACTCGTCTTCGTTCATGTCGTGTGGTCTCCCGCTCAGTTCCAGCCGAAGATGTCGAGCGTAGTCTCACCGGCCCGCAGTCGCCGGCACTGCTCGGCCTCAGTGGCTTCGCGCGCCAGACCGGCATCCACCACCTTCCCGGCGCGGTCGCGCGGAATGCACACCACGCCGTCGCCATCGCCCGCGATCAGGTCGCCGGCATGCACCGCGACTTCGCCGAACACGGTCGGCGCGTTGATCCATCCGCGTGCGCCGAAGTCCTTTCCGGTGCCGCGAATGCACAGGCCACGCGCGAACACGGGGAAGCCGATCTCTTCGAGAAGCACGCCATCGCGCACGCAGCCATCGATGACGAGACCGCCGAGCCCGCGCACCTGGCTGGCGGTGGACATCACCTCGCCCCAGTAGCCGTGCTCAAAGGCATCGCTGACCGACACCACCAGAACGTCGCCGGGTTGTGCAGCATAGATGGCTCGGTGCAGCCACAGGTTGTCGCCGCCAGGGGCATGCACCGTGACGGCGGGGCCGCACAGCCGGAAGCCCGGTGCGACCGGCTTGATCGCGGAGGGAAAGACGCCGATCTTGCCGCCCGCCTCGTGCAGCGTAGCCGTCGGGATGGTGCGCGCGGCGTCGACGATGTCGGGGGCGGTACGCGCGAATTCCAGTTGCGTCGTGTCGCGCGGATCAACGCGGTCGATTGGCGAGGTCATGCTTTGGCTCCTTCGATACGCGTCTGGAGTTGGTGGTAGCGGAACTGCTTGCGCGCTTCGTCGAGGCGCATGCCGCCGGCGACTGCCGCACGGATCGCGTTCTCGGCGGCTTCGATTTCTTCCGCCACGGCGAGGATGCGTGCTTCGTGCTCGCGCGGGATTGACACCAGGCCGTCACCATCGCCGCGCAGGATGTCGCCGGGCGCGACGCGCACGTCGCCGATGTTGACAGGCACGTTGGTCGCTTCGACCTGCACGCGGTCCTTGCCGGTACGCATCCAGTTGTCGCGCGAGAACACGGGATAGCCGAGCGACAGACACAGGTGGACGTCGCGGTTGATGCCGTCGATTACCGTGCCGGCAATGCCGCGCCGATGGGCGATCTCGGTCATGATGTCGCCCCAGACCGTGGCATCGGTGCGGCCGCCGTTGTCCAGCACGATGACGTGTCCGGGCGGCACGTCGTCGATGAAATCGCCGACGGTGCCCGCCGGGCTGGCGGCAGGGCCGTAGAGAATGGTGAAGGCGCGACCGGCCATGCGGAAGGCAGGATCACGCGGCTTGATGGCGCGGCACTGGCCGACGATGCCTAGGCGGTCCATGGCGTCGCTGAGCGTGGCGCTGTCCAGCTTGCCGGCGCGGGCGACGTTCTGGTCTTCGAGGTGTTTAGACATGGCTTATTCCTTCAGCATGAATTCGTAGTTGCCGCCCATGACCTGGCTCATCGGCGTGCCGGCCAGTACGGCCTTCGCCATACGGGCCTCTCGGGCGACGATGCCTTCTGCGGTTTCCAGCACGCGGGCGATGTCGGACGAGGCGATGAAGATGACCGCGCTGCGATCTGCCACCACGTAGTCGCCGGCGTCAACGTCCACATCCCACACCTTGATCGGCACGTTGGTGCCTTTCTCGACGATTCGGCCGCGCGCGGTACGGGCGGTGAGCGCGGCGGCAAAGACGGGGAAGTGCATCGCGCGCGCTTCGTCGATGTCGCGCACGGGGCCGTCGGCCACCACGCCCGCGATGCCTTTCACCTTCGCACCGAGCGAGAGCAGGCCGCCCCAACTTCCAGCCTCGACGCCGGTATGCTGCTCGACCACGATCACGTCGTCTGGCCCACCAGCCTCGATGGCGGTAGTGCCGAGATGGCGGGGCTCACCGGGCGGCGAAGCGCCGGTGCCCAGCTTGACGGTAATCACGCGGCCGGCGATGCGGCCCTCGCCGGATTCCTGCCGGACGCCGCTCACGACGCCCGGCAGGTCGAGCTTGTCGAGCGTATCGGACACTGCGCAGCAATCCAGGCGACGTAGGCGGCGCACATATTCCTGAGGGGTAGTCATCGGATGGCTTCCTTGTTGCTGTCGGGCCGCCAGCACGCGAACCCCATTGCGTTGCCCGTGCCGGCTTCACTGCGGTAGCACGGGACGTAGTCGACCACTTCCATCTCGAAGCCGAGTTCGTCCATGGCCCCGGCGACCGGAATCCAGTTCTTGACCTCGGAGGTGCCGGCCTGGAAGATCGCTTCGCCAAGTCCCTCGACGGGCGCGAAGTCATGCGCGCGCATGCTGTCGAGGATCAGTTGGTCGACGCATTCGTCGATGACGAAGTGAGTCAGGCCGCCCGACGCGATGATCGCCACTCGAGCGTCTCTGTCCCACGACTGGATCGCGCGGGCAAGAGAGCGGCCGAAGGCGTGACACCGGCCCGCAGTCGGCTGGTTGGGCGGATAGAACGTGTTGATCAGTACCGGAACGGTCGGGATCACCTGGTCCTTCATCAACTGCCGGAACACGAAGCCGAATGCGTGCGGCGTCTCCGTGGCCGACAGGCGCTTAAGCGCCGCGATGTCGAATCCGTCGGCCACCGCGCATTCGATCAGATGCCGGCCGAGGCCCGGCACGCCGGCGTAGGTCGCTTCCGGCGGCATGTAGCCGGGCATGGCGTGCGCCACGCCGGGCGGCAGCCGTGACAGCTTCTCATCGCTGATCATGTTGTTGACGATGGTCTCGCCCCACATCACGCTGAAGGCGGGCACCAGCATGTCGTCGAAGATCTCCATCTGGTCGTTGCCGACGATCACGGCGACGTCCGGGCGGACTTCGGCGAGGATCTGCGCCATGCGTTCGATGGCCTGCATGCAGCGCGCGTGCCGCGCTTCCCAGACTTCCGGCGTGAGTTCCGCAGCCAGGTTCTCGGAGGCGCGCTGCCTGACCAGTTCGTCGAATGTCCAGGTTCGGCCTTGGTAGTGATGCAGGCTGCGACGGTCATCGGGCAGGCGTGAGCCCCACGTGTGCGGCGGCGTGACCAGCATGGGCCCGTGCGAGGTGCCCATGCCGAGTACGATTTCTGCCATGGTTGGTCTCCTCTTTTCGTTCTGGTTTGCTCTAGCGGTACGCGGCCAGGTCGAGGTTGAAGAGATCTTGCGCGTTGCCGAAGAAGATCATGTCCTTCTCTTCGGGCGACAACCAGTCGAAGCCCTGGATAAACGGCTTGATGTCGTCGAAGGTGCGGCCGGTGGCCGGGTTGACCTGCGAACCCACGCCGGGGCACTCGGCACCGAACAGGCAGCGGTCGGCGCCGACCGTTTTGATCAGCAGGCGCAGCGATTCCTCCGAATACAGCACGGTGTCGTAGTACAGGTTGCGCATCCCGGCAAGGAAATCGCGGCCCGCACGCGCGGCGCCGGACTGGAAGCGGCCGATCTGGTAGGGGATGGATCCACCGCCGTGCGAGACCAGGATCTTCAGCGACGGGAAGTCCTTGAATACGTCGGAATTCACGAGGCCGAAGACGGCGATGGTCTCTTCATTGATGAAATGGACCGTGTACGGCGAGCGAGCGGAATGCGAGCCGGTGGCATGGATATGCGCTGGGATATCGAGTTCACACAACTTCTCGTAGAGCGGATACCAGTAGCGGTCGCCCAGCGGCGGCGCTTCGGAGCCGCTGTTCTCGAACGGGTCCGGATTGAGCAACACGCCGCGAAAGCCCAGCTCCTTCACGCAGCGTTCCAGTTCCGGCAGCACCACTTCGATGGGGTCGCCGGCCACCTGCGGCAGGCCGCCCACGCCGATGAAGCGCTTCGGCAGCAGCTTGACCGTGCGGGCGATGATGTTGTTGGTTTCCTCGGTGAACCAGTGCACCAGCTTGCCCGGCTTGGCGCTGTGCATCATCTGGAATGGACGCGGCGACAGCAACTGGACAGTGGTGCCCACGCGGTCGAGCAGGTCGATGTGGCCGGCCGGGCCCATCTCTTTGCGGTTGGCGTAGTGCAGGATCTCCTCGTCCGTCACTTCCGGCATCTTGCGCCCGTGCTCGCCGCGGTGGGAAAGGATGTGGGCCTTGTAGACCCAGAGTTCGGCAGGCGGGCTGACGTGGCCGTGGCAGTCAATGATCATGGGATGTCTCCGGTTTGGATGAAATGACTTACAGATCGAGGACCAGCCGCTCGCCCTTGCAGCCCGAGCAGCAGATCATCATGGTGTTGTTGGCCGCCTTCTCAGGGTCGGAGAGGATGGCGTCGCGATGGTCCGGAAGGCCCGACAGCACGCGAGTCTCGCAGGCGCCGCACACGCCTTCCTCGCAGGAGTGTGCTACTTCGATCCCGGCCTCCTTGAGCACCTGCAGGATTGTCTTGCCGCCCGGTACCTGCAGCGACTTGCCGCTGCGGCTCAACTCCACCGTGTAGCCGCCGTCCAGCGCGGATTCCTGTTTCGCGGTGAAGTACTCGACATGGACCTGCGCCGGCGGCAGTTGCGCTGTGGCGGCCTCGAATGCCGCGAGCATCGGGCCGGGGCCGCAGCAATAGAAGTGGGCGTCTGCCGGCTGGCTCGCCACCAGCGCCTCGATGTCGAGCACACCCCCGGCTTCCGCATCGATGTGCAGATGCAGGTTCTCGTAGCCCCGCAGCTCTTCCAGGAAGGCGACGTCGACCCGATCGCGGCATGAGCAGACCAGCGTCATCGAACGGTCAAGCGCCTTTAGGCGCCTTGCCATGCAGAGGATGGGCGTAATGCCGATGCCGCCGCCGATCAGCACGGAATGCGCGGCCTCCTCGTTGAGGGGGAAGTTGTTGCGCGGCGGTTCTACGTCGATCACTACACCGGGGCGCAACTGTTCGTGCATGAAGCTGGAGCCGCCCCGGCTCTTGGGGTCTCGCTTCACGCCGACCTGGTATCGCCGCTGGTCCCGTCCGCCTTCGAGCAACGAGTACTGGCGCACCAACCCGTTGGGAAGGTGCAGACCGATGTGGGCGCCCGGCTCGCTGGGCGGGAGGGTGGCGCCGGCCGGCGAGGTGAAGGCATAGAGCAGGGTGTCGCGGGCCAGGTATTGAATCGACTCCAGGCGCAGCCTCAGCAGGGCGGCCGTGGAAGGGGGCTGGTCGTTCATGTGTTGTCTCCAGTTACAGCAATCACGGATCGGCGAGGCGGGTGCCTGCCGGCGCCTGGGGTCCGATGCCATCCGGTTTGAGTCCGGCTGCTTCGTCGTTGACGCGAAATTCTTTTTTGCATATTATTTCGACTAACAAGAAAAAAGTCAAAGACTCTCGAGCCGGGACTTTTCACCGAATCGGCACGAAGGGTCACATCACCGGTGGAAACAGGCAACGGCATCGTGCAGCGCAGCGGCACCTCCCGCGTCACATGGAATGGAGAAAAAATTGATCGCAGTCCTTTCTTGCAACGGCGGCACAGTCACGCACGGCAGCGGCCCCGCCAATCAGCTCTTCGTTGCCACCTTGCATGGCATGCACGTGTTCGAGCGGGCGGGGCAGGGCGCCCCATGGAAGCGAACCCGCTCGGCGCTGGAAGACCACCATGTGAGCGCCTTGCTGTACGAGCTGCACTCGGGACTGCTGTTTGCCGGCGCACACGGTAAGGGCGGCATGTGGTGCAGCCGGGACCTCGGCCGAACGTGGGAGCCGCGCGGCAACGGCCTGAAGAGTGAACATGTGTACACGCTGGCGGCCCAGCAGCGCGACGGGCGCGTCGTGCTGCACCTCGGCACCGAACCCTCGGCGCTGTACCGCAGTGACGATCTGGGCGAGAACTGGGTGGAAGTCTCGGCCATGCTTTCCGTGCCGGACCAGGATAAATGGACGTTCCCGCCGCCCCCGCACGTGGCACACGTCAAGAACGTGGCCTTTCACCCGGCGCAGCCGGAAACGCTATACGTGTGCATCGAGCAGGGCGCGCTGCTGAAGACCACGGACGGCGGCGCGAGCTGGACTGAGCCGCGCAGCTATGAATCCGAGCAGGACAAGTTCTATCACGACAACCACCGCGTGCTGATCCGCCCTTCGAATCCGGACCAGCTCTTCATGTGCGGCGGCGAAGGGTTGCACTACAGCGCGGACGCCGGAGAGACGTGGACACACCTGATGACGCGCGCGGACCACATAGGCTACCCCGACGCGATGTTCATCGACCCGCGCGACGAGAACGTACTCTACCTCGGCGGCCCCGGCAACGCGCCGCGCGAATGGGGGGCAAAGCGCAGCGCGGACGCGACCGTGCTGCGCAGCAGGGACGGAGGCGTGACATGGGACGAGATCCGTAATGGCCTGCCTGCCGAGGTGGTCGGCAATATCGAAGGCATGGGCCTGTATCACTGGGGCGACCAGATCATGCTGCTGGCCGGCACCGCGACCGGCGAGGTCTACGCCAGCGAAGACGGTGGCGAGCATTGGCAGACCCTTGCCGATGACTTGCCGCCAATCTCGAAGGGCGGCCACTACCGTTGGTTCCTCCGGGCCGACGAGCGCGAAAAGGTGGAGGACCGCATGCGCACCGGCACCTGACAGCCGCCCGGCTGAACCATTCAGAAACGACGAGCCTTGCCACGCCGCGGCTTCCACCGCGCGGCACGGCGGCGTACGTCCTCACACAGGAGACAAGACGTGAGCACATCCCCCCTAACTTCCCCCGGCAGCGTGCCCGTACTCGCCAGCCACGACGCTGCCGTATCAGCGGCACGTGCGTTGCAAGACCGTATTCGCGCCCGCGCCGAGCGCACGGAAAGCGAGCGCATCGTTTCCAAGGAAACCATTCATGACCTGATGGACGCCGGTCTGTTCGGCGTCGTGACGCCCCGCATGTTCGGCGGTTCAGAGCTGGGCTTCGCCACGCTGGTCGACGTGACCGCCGAGATTGCCTCGGCGTGTGGGTCAACCGGCTGGGTCTACGGCGTGCTGGCCGGCCATAGCTGGATGCTGAACCTGTTCCCGCTGCTGGCGCAGCGCGAGGTGATGAGCGGCGAGCGCGTGCTGACCGCCACGGTGTTCCGCCTCGGCGGCACCATCACCGAAGTGGAGGGCGGCTACCGCCTGGTCAACGGCGATGGCCGCTTCTGCTCCGGGATCGACCACGCGCAATGGGTCATCGTCGGCAATGCCGTGCAGCGCGAAGGCCAACCGCCCGAACCGCGCTTCTTCGTGGTGCCGCGCGAAGACATCGAGATCGTCGACGACTGGTTCACCGCCGGCATGCGCGGCACCGGCAGCCGCTCCATCCGTATCGCCGAGACCTTCATTCCGGCACATCGCTCCGTGTCAGTCAGGGAAATGATGTCGGGCATGACCGACGAAACCGGGTCGGTACGCGCCCCGATTTATCGCATGCCGTTCCAGAACGTGACGCCGTTCTCGCTGGTGGGCGCACCGCTGGGCATGGCGCGCGCCGCGGTGCGGTCGTTCACGGAAGGGCTTGCCGCGCGCCTCTCGACATTCAGCAGCGAGCAGGTGGCCGAGCAGTCCGCCACCTTCGCGCGCGTGGCGGAATCGGTGGCGGAGATCGACGCCGCGCTGGCCGTGGTGCGCGAGGATGCCCGGCGCGTGGACAGTGCCGAAGACCCCAGATTGATCAGCGAGCTCGACTGGGCGCGCATCCCGCGCGACTGGGCCTATGCCGCGCAGAAGGCGCGCTACGCGGTGAACGCGCTGTTCGAAGCCGCCGGCGGTTCCGGCATCTACAACACCTCCGAGCTGCAGCGCATCTGGCGCGACGTCAACTCCGCCGCGCAGCACTTCGCCTTTACGTGGGACAGCGCCATGACCAGCTACGGACGCGCTGCCATCGGCTTGCAACCGTCCAAGTTCGGGCCGAAGGGCCGTTGACCCGTAGATAGTGGAGAGCGACATGCACGCCGACGACCTGACTTCCATCGACGACTACTCTACCGCGACCCTGTCATCCATCTGCGACAGGATGGCGGCCTCTCATGAGGTGGAGCACATGATCTATCGCGAATCGGAACTGGACGAAGTCTGGCGCCTGCTCGACGCCGACGTCGCCAATGCTGCGCGCGACGGCCGCAACGCGCAGCAGTTGCAGCGCCTGGAGGCCATGCGCTCCCTGGTGATCGAAGCACACGACCTGGTCGGCAACGACGGAGACACCGTTGCCGCCCGGGAACGCCTGGGCCGTGCCATTGCGCTTCTGGACTGAAGCCGGCGCGTGCCGATATTTACCCACAGAGAAGATACACAGACTCAAGGATAGGAGGACCTATGCTCACTCGCGAAGACAACAATGTGCTGACCCAGGTTGGTCGTGGCACCCCGATGGGCGAACTGATCCGGCGCTTCTGGATTCCCGCGCTGCTGGCGTCCGAAATTGCCGAGCCGGGCGGCAAGCCGGTGCGTGTGCGGTTGCTCGGCGAAGACCTCGTAGCCTTCCGCGACAGCGACGGCAAGGTCGGCCTGCTCGACGAGCAATGTCCCCACCGCCGCGCATCGTTGGCGCTGGGCGACAATTCCGACGGCGGACTGCGCTGCCTCTACCACGGCTGGAAGTTCGCGACCGACGGCACCTGCCTGGATACGCCCACCGAGCCGTCCGGCTCCGCCTTCTGCTCGCGCATCCGCGCGCAGGCCTATCCGACCCGCGAAGTGGGCGGCGTGATCTGGACTTACATGGGGCCGGCCGCCGAGCAGCCGCAGTTTCCGGAGTTCGAGTGGCTGTCCTATCCGGCTGTGAACGCGGTGCCGTTCAAGGTTCTGGAAGACTGCAACTACGCGCAGGCGGTCGAGGGCACCATCGACTCGGCGCACGCCGGCGTGCTCCACCGCGAGCAGCCCTGGAACGCGCCCGCAAAGTACGACCATGAGCGCGACCTGCAGCCGAAGATCGAAGTCGAGTACACGAAGTACGGCCTGCGCTACGCCGGCGTGCGCAACTTCCGCGAGGAAGGCAAGCTGCACGCGCGCGTGACCGAAGTGGTGCTGCCCTTCTTCACGCTGATTCCGCCCGACGGCTTCGGAGTGCGAAAGAACCGCCGCATGGCCAACGCCTTCGTGCCGCGCGACGACGAGTCCACCTGGCACATCCAGTGGTTCTTCGACGAAACCCAGCCGGTGGACGTCGCCTACCGGATCGAGGAGGGCGGCCACTGGGTCGACGAGAGCTTCCGCAAGATGCTCAACATCGACAACTGGTACCAGCAGGACCGGAAGTGGATGAAGACGGGCTCGATGTCCGGCATCAAGGGAATCCTGACGCAGGACCACGCGGTCAGCGAAACGCAGGGCCGCATCCTGGACCGCACCAAGGAGCACTTGGGTACGTCCGACGTCGCGGTGGTGGCGTGGCGCCGGCAGATGATTCGCACCGCGCGTGCGCTAGCCGAGCGGGGTGAGGTGCCGAGCGTGCTGATCGCACCGATGCCGTTCCCGCAGATCCGCGCGGCCACGGTGATCTTCAGCAACCAGCGGACCTGGAAGCAGGAAGTCCCGCTTAACCCCGACGTGGCGCTTACGGCCTGAGGCGGCAATGCTGATCGACAGTCACGCCCACGTGTCGCCGGCTTGGTACGAGCCGGTCGAAACGCTGCTCGGCCAGATGGCGCGCCACGGCGTAGCGCGCGCGGTACTGACGCAGATGATCGGGCAGGTGGACAACGCCTACCAGGCAAGCTGCGTGCAGGCGCATCCCGGCCAGTTTGCCAGCATCGTGTGGATCGATCCGGCGGCTCCCGATGCACCGGAAACGCTCGCCAGGCTGGCGAGCGAAGGGGCCGCTGGCGTGCGCCTGCGTCCCGGCGCTCGCTCGCCCGGCGTCGACCCGCTTGCCATCTGGAAGGCAGCCGAGGCGTGCGGGCTGGCGGTCAGTTGCGTCGGCAACGCCGAAGCGTTCATGGCGCCGGCCTTCGCGGAATTGCTGGAAACGGTGCCGGGGCTCCATGTCGTGCTCGAACACCTCGGCGACACCAGCAAGCCGATGGAGACCGAAGCGGACGGCGAGTTGCGCTACACGGTCTTGCGGTTGGCTCGCTTCGACAACGTCAGCCTCAAGGTGCCGGGATTCGGCGAGTTGGCGCCGCGCGAACCGTCCGCGCTGCACGGAGGACGGACGTTCGGCGGTGCCGCCGCTGCCCTGCTCGAAGCCGCTATCGCTGCCTTCGGCGGGCAGCGCCTGATGTGGGGCAGCGATTTCCCGGTGGTGAGCAGCCGTGAAGGCTATGGCAATGCCCTGGCGCTGGTGCGCGAGTGCCTCTTCGATTATCCCTTTGCGGTCCGCGAGGCCATCTTGGGCGGCACCGCGCGCCGCGTATTCTGGAAGGAGACATGACATGACAAGGAAAGTTCTGGCGGCCGTCAAGACTGGTGTCGAGACGACTGAGTTGAGGGAGTTCGACTACCCGCAAGTGCAGCCGGACTCCGGCATTCTCAAGGTAGAGGCGAGCGGCGTGGGCGGGAGTGATCCAGAGTTGTATCGCAAGCCCGGGCATGCCCCCGTCATCATGGGGCACGAGAACGTCGGCACGATTGTCGAGGTCGGCCAGATCGCGCAGCAGCGCTGGGGCGTCAAGGCCGGCGACCGAGTGGCGCTGCACGAGTACCTGCCGTGCTGGCACTGCGAATGGTGCATGAAAGGGGACTTCCGGCTTTGCATGGAAGTCGACTTCTTCAATGTGAAGGACAGGCTCAATACGCTGCGTTTCGGCATGTCCACCTGCAATATCGCCCCCCACCTTTGGGGCGGCTACGCGCAGTACATGCACCTGCCGCTGAACACGGTGATGCATGTGATTCCACCGGACATGCCGGCCGTCCACGCCACGCTGGCGGTGCCGTTCGGCAACGGCGTGCAGTGGGCCTGCCACGACGGCGGCGCCGGGCCGGGCAAGACCGTGCTGGTGTTCGGTCCGGGGCAACAGGGCCTGGGCTGCGTCCTCGCGGCGAAGGCGGCGGGTTCGCTCACCGTGATCCTGGCCGGTATGACGCGCGACCGCGCCCGCCTCGACCTGTCGCTGCGGCTGGGTGCCGATCATGCCATCGACGTGCAGAATCAGGATCTGCATGCCGAGGTCATGCGCCTGACGAAGGGGCGCGGCGTCGACGTGGTGGTCGACACTACTGGCGATCCGACCGGCGAAGTGGCGCAGTTCGCCATCGGCCTGGCCGCCAAGGGTGCGTACCTGAGCCTGAACGGCCTGGAGCAGAGCGTGCCGATCGGCGAGATCAAGAAGCGCTACCTGACGGTACGCGCGCCGCGCGGACGCAGCTACGCGGCGGTGGAACTGGCCCTGCGCTACATCGCCTCGGGCAAGTATCCGCTCGACGAAGTATGTTCGCACACCTTCGGGCTGGCTCAGACTCACGAGGCGATCCTGGCCACGGCCGGCCGGGGCGTGGAGGGCACCGTCCACGTCACGGTAGACCCATGGAAGTGAACTGCCCCGCGTACTGACGAGGGCAGAACCAACGGATACAGAGGAGACATTCCCGATGATCGACAGTCATGCACACCTGATTTCCGCCGACGTGGAACGGTATCCGCCGTCTCCGCTGAGCGGCGAGCTGGAACCCGGCGCCCTGGACAATCCCGTGACGGTGGAGCGCCTGCTCGCGCTGATGGACGAGCAGGGCGTGGAACGCGCGCTGGCCGTGCAGCGCGCGCATATCTACGGTTTCAACAACGCCTATGTCTGCGACGCGGCCGCCCGTTACCCAGAACGCCTGCGCGCGTTGGGGATGGTGGACGCGCTGGACCCGGACATCCGCCGGCAGGTACGGCACTGGGTCGGCGAGCGGGGCGCGGTCGGCATCCGCCTGACCGAGCCGTTCAAGGGCGCCGACCCGTCCTGGTTCGCCTCGCGCGAGGCAATGGCGGCGTGGGAGACCGTGTCGGAACTCGGCGGCTCTGTGCGGCTGCACTTCTACCGCTGGAACCGGGAGGCATGCCTGAAGGCACTGAAGCCGGTGCTCGTGGCATTCCCACAAACTACCGTGGTGCTGGACCACTTCTCCAATATCGCGGCCGAGGGCGGCGCACCGGATCATGGCGTCGACGCGTCGCTGCTGGAGATGGTCGATCATCCCAACGTCTACCTGCTCTACTCCATGATCAACCTGGGCAAGCTCGCCGCCCAGCAGATGCCGGCGGCGCCGATGGTCGAGCGAGTGGTGCGCGAGTTCGGCGCGGATCGTGTGATGTGGGGCTCGGACATCGCGCAGTCGAAGGGGACGTATGCGAAGATGGCCGCCCTTGCCAGGGAGTCGGTGTCCCTGTTGTCGGAGGCGGAGCAGCGCAAGGTGCTGCACGATACGGCGCGCGCGGTGTACTGGGGCGAGCGCTGAGATGGGTCGGCGTGAGGTGTTTGCACTGCCTGCGGCGCCAGCCCCACGCGCAACGGACCCTGACATTCCTTCGCGGCTCGCGGCCGAAATCCGCGAGCTGATCAACGAAGGCAAGCTGTCGCCCGGACAGCAATTGCGGCAGCAGGACCTAGCCAGGCGCTTCGGCATCAGCCGGGTGCCTGTGCGCGAAATGCTGAGCCTGCTGGTTGCCGAGGCCGCGGTCCAGCATGATCCCAATCGCGGATTCCACGTGGCGCCGCTGTCCAGCAGTGAGGCGCGTCAGCTCTATCGCATCCGCCACCTGCTGGAAACCGAATTGCTGTCGACAGTGCGATGGCCCAATCCCGATGAACTCGCCGATCTCCGCGCGCGGCTCGCCGAACTCGATCGCCAGCTGACGGAGCGGGCAGGCGCTGCCTGGGTGCGCGCACACCGCGCGTTCCATGGCGCCATCTTCTCCTTGTCCCCAGACTGGGCGCTCAGGCGTGAAGTGATGCGTCTGATGCGGCAGACGGATCGCTACCGGGCGATGGCCCCACCGGATATCGCCGGGTATCGCTTCCCGGCCGATCCGGAACACCACCTCGTAGAGACGCTTGCCGCCAAAGACCGCTTCGCGCTGCTGGAGGCCTATCGGCGCGATCGCAACGCCGTAGAGGAACGCCTGCTGGCGTCGCTGGCTGCGCGGGGTCTCTGAATTTACGCGTCCGCCGTCGCGGTGCTGTCAGCCGTTCATTGACCCGCGGACGGTGTGTTCGCACGTCGGATTTCCAGGGCGGCGCTGCGAGGAACGGGGTTTACCCCGTGACCCCAAAGAAAAGATTGAACCCGGTTGCGTCGATGTATAAGATTCGAAATACTAAATTAAATAATATGTAGAGGCGGGGCAGAAGGGTTGGACGCGGTTCCCCAACACAGCAGCCCTGATGCCAGCGACACAAACGCGTGCAAGCCCCAGAACACAGGCCGCGACGCTGGCAGAGAAGAAAAACTAAACCACTAAAAGGAGACCACGTGGACAAGAGACTCGCCGCAGTAGCGGTAGCCGGGATGCTGTTGCCCCCTGCAGCATCGGCAGCCAGCGTGACGCTTTACGGCGTCGTTGATTCGTTCGTCGGCTATTTCCGCAATTCGGAGAAGAGCGTCACCAGCCTGAATTCCGGTGGACTGGCCGGCTCCCGCTGGGGGATGCGCGGCACGGAGGATCTGTCTTCGGATCTCAAGGCTGTATTCGTTCTGGAAGGCGGCTTCAACGTCGATACCGGAACCAACGCCCAGGGTGGACGGTTGTTTGGCCGCCGCGCCACGGTTGGCATGCTCAGCAATACCTACGGCGAGATCGCTGCGGGCCGGCAACCGACTCCTGGTTACGAGTTTGCCGCGACTTTCGATCCGGTACTGATGGCTCCCGGCTCGGTGGCCGCGTCGCTCACGGGCGAGTCGAGCAACCCGTGGATGTTCAATCCGCTCAATGATCCGGCGCGGGCGGATAACGCCATCCGGTACAACTCGCCGTCGTTCGGCGACGTGACCGCTTCGGCGGCGCATGTCTTCAGCGAAAACGTTGGCACACCGGTCAATCGCAACTACGACATCGTCTCGTTCTTATATTCGGGCAACCATCTGACGGCCGGCTACGGCTTCGCACGGGCGACCGGCACGACCAATCTCACGCCTGACACCAGCCGTCAGATTGAGCATGCATTCGCCGCCTCGTATGAAACGCGATGGGCGACGCTGTACGGCACCTACCAACTGCGCTATCGACTGGGTGCTGCCCACGATTCAGCATGGCAGGTGGGTACGACAATTCCGGTCGGCGCATCAGGTAACCTGAAGCTCGGCTACGGCGCCCGCGATAGCGGCGTGGTGAACGGTCGGCCCTCAAACACCGCGACAGATGACGTCCGCGCATGGGCGGTCGGCTACACCTACCAGGCGTCGAAGCGTACGACGCTGTATGCCTTTTTCAAGCGACTGGATAACCGGGGATCGTCCAAACAAACGATCTTTCCTCCCGGCGGGCTGGGTGCACCGACGCAATTGCATGAAAGCGTCAACTCAGTGGGCGCGGGTATCTATCACCGCTTCTGACCACGCCCTCGGGTCGGCCATGGCTGTGGCCGACTCCCAAGATCCGTGCGTTCCCGACAACGGCGAATTATCCGCAGAGGTTTACATATGCAATCGAAGTCGAAGCTGACCTACATCGTCTCCATCTGCGTGGGGATACTGATCACGCTGTCGTTCACGTACAGCCTTCATTTCAATCCGCGCTGGTACGGCGACAACGGCCCCGGTGTTGGCAAGCTGCCACGCGTCATCGTCCTGAACTACATGAAACAGGCCTACGATGAAGGCAAGGGCATAGAAGCCGCGCGCGGCTATTTCTCGCCAAAGATGGTCGACCACAACCCGGGCTCCACCGAGTTGCGCGATGGCCCACCAATCCGCCACGAGATCAAGCGGGTCATCGCCGAAGGTCTCATGGTCGCCGTCTATCACCGTGTGGAAGCGGCGCGTGGCGAGCCGGCCATCGACGTGCTCGACGTGTTCAAGACGGGCGCCTACACCGGCCGGATCGCCGAAAGGCAGCGATTCATCCTCTCCGCACCGAGCGGCCATGGCGTGGCGGATGCCGCCCCTTCGACCGGGCCGGCGGCGGCACGAATCGCCATGAAGGACGGCGCGCCCGCGAACCGTCAATAGAGGATCGTGTCCGCACAGAGCTGAATGTTTCGTCTGAATCTCCACGGGGAAAACAAATGATTGCGCAAACTAATGCGACGAATGGAAGGATTGACGCAGCCGTGATCGGCCGGCTGATCCTCACCTTGATGCGGCTCACTCTCGGGGCCTGGATGATCAACAGCGGCCTGAGCCACTGGCTGACCAACTGGGGCTATCCGCCGATCTTCCCGCAACCGCTGGGGAGCCTGCCGGCATCGAACGCGATGTTGGTCACACTGATCGAGACCGGCGTGTTCGACGTCGTCAAGGCATGCGAACTGCTGGCCGGACTGCTTCTCCTGCTCGACCTCTTCGTGCCGTTCGCGCTGGCGATGACGCTGCCGATCTCCTTCATGGTCATCTTCAATGCCATTGTCCTCAATCTACGGTATGAGATGATCTTCAGCACGTCCATGAGCGTGTGGTGCCTGTACCTGAACGTGATCCTGATCCTGGCCTACCTGCGTTACTACCTGCCGATGCTGACGTGCAGGGCATCGCTGGGAAGGCTCGAAGACTTTAAGCAGTTGCCGACTGTCTTCGCTTCTTGCCCGGAAGAGCGCCGCAGCGTGTGATCTTCGCGAAGGCGAGTGCCACGAATCCCCATTCCCCAAAACACAGTCTGGAGTAGAAAAATGTTCCTTCGAAATTGCTGGTACATGGCCGGATGGTCCACGGAGTTCACCGAGGACGCCATTGTTCCCTTTACCGTGATGGACGAACCGCTGGCCATCTATCGCAAGACCGACGGAAGCCTGGCCGCGCTCGAAGACCGTTGCTGCCATCGCCTCGCGCCGCTGTCTGTGGGGCGAAAAGAGGGCGACGAACTGCGCTGCATGTACCACGGCCTAAAGTTCGCGCCGGACGGGCGTTGCACGGAAGTGCCGGGCCAGGAGCGCATCTCGCCGCGCGTCTGTGTGCGGGCTTATCCCATTGTCGAGAAGCACGGTGCGGCATGGGTCTGGATGGGCGCACCGGAGAAGGCCGACGTGACGCTGGTACCTCCCATCATCGGCCCAGACAACCCGGAGTGGGCAATGGTGTGCTCCACCTTTGACATGGACGCAAACGCCGAACTGGTCTCCGACAACCTGCTCGACCTTTCCCACGCCCCCTTCGTGCACGAGGCGACCTTCGGCGCCAGCGACCCGATCGCGCTCAAGATGATGAAGGAGAGCGAGAGCCGGCGCGGTGTCACCCAGCTCGATCGCGGCGTGCGCGCGGAGCGCTGGCAGGTGGGTCGCCAGTCCAATCCATACTTCGGGGCGCGCCCCTCGGACGACAAGGTGGTCAGCACGTTCCTGGTGCCGGGGGTCTTCATCCTCACCATCCACTCCTACGAACCGGGCGTGCTCGACCGCAACACGGGTAGCGATGTGGCCGAGACGCCGATCTTCGCGCGCTGTACCAATCAGATGATCACCCCCATCAGCCAGAACAAGTCGAGGTTCTTCTTCAACTTCGGGCCGTGGGCTGCTGCCGGCAATCTCAAGGAACACTGCTTCGGCATCGCGGATGCCGCCTTCCAGGAAGACAAGGCGATCATCCAGGCCCAGCAGGACATGATCCACCGCTCGCCCGGCCGCAAGATGGTGCTGCTGCCGATGGACCAGCCGATCGTTCGCTACAACGAGATCTACGCTCGCCTGCTGACCGAAGAGCAGCCGGTTGCTGAAACCGCCTGACGGTTTCCACCTGCAATGTTTCGAGACGAGAAGATGGAACAGAAAGAACATGCAGTGAACTGGTCGCCGCCCGCCTGGGACGATGAGGCCGATATGGTGGTGGTCGGATACGGCGGCGCCGGCGCGACCTTCGCCTTCGCGGCCGCCGAAGCCGGCGCCGACGTGCTGGTACTGGAGAAGGGCGAGCGTGGCGGTGGCAATTCGGTTTGCGTCGCGGGCGGGCTGATCATGACCTCGACGGATGAGGCCAGCACGTTCGACTACATGAACTGGTTGTGCGCTGGCCAGACCGATGAGGCCGTACTGCGCGTCTTCGTTGCCGGTCTGAAGGACATCCCCGCCTTCCAGCACAAGCTGGAACTGCCGCTGAAGGACAATCCCAGGCCCTTCAGCGCGCCGGGATTCTTCCCCGAGTTTACGGGCGCACCCGGTGCCGCCAGCATCCACGGCATGAGCGTGGTGGCCGCCCCCGGGGGCGCGGGGCTGTACAACGCCATCGCCGCCGTTGCGGAAAAGCATGGCGCCCGCGTGCGGTGCAACACCAGGGTGACGCAGCTCGTGCAACACCCGGTGTCACGCGCCATTCTCGGTGTGACCGCGCGCACCACCGACGGACGCACCATCACGGTCAAAGCACGCAAAGCGACAGTACTCGCGAGCGGCGGCTTTGAGTTCGACGAGCAGATGTGCCGGCAATACCTCACGTCGTGTCCGATTCATTTCCTTGGCAGCCCGAACCTGACGGGCGACGGCATTCGGATGGCGCAAGAGGTGGGCGCTCAGCTCTGGCACATGAACGCCGTGGCCGGGCCGCTCAACTGGGGCATCAAGGTGGAAGGCGGGCGCGTCTACGTGACGTACGACCTCAACAAGGTGGCGGGCTTCGGCTACAACTCGGGCGCGTTCAAGGACGGCGGCAGTCTGATCTGGGTGAATCGCCAGGGGCGCCGCTTCCACAACGAAACCACGGATACCGCAGACGTGCGCCACGGGCTGGGCAACCGCGCAACCTGGCTTGCCACCAATCCCGACATGCCCGAGTTCGTCAACGTCCCCGCCTTCCATATCTTCGACGAGAAGGTCCGGGCCGGCGGCGCCGCCATGACGACGCTCAACTCGCGCACGCCGCCGTGGAGTCGGGACAACCTCGTCGAACTGGAGAAGGGCTGGATCATCAAGGCCGACACATTGGAAGAGCTGGCGCTGAAGTGCCGGTGGGATGCGGAACCGGGTGCGTGGCCCGCCGGGCACCTCGACCCCGAGGCGTTGAAGGCCACGGTGGCCCGCTACAACGAGCAATGCTGCGCTGGCGAGGACACCGACTTCGGGCGCGAGAGCTTCCTGGTTCCGCTGGACAAGGGACCGTACTACGCCATCGGTCCGATGCTGCCGACTTTCCTCAACACGCATGGAGGCCCCCGGCACGATGCGCGCCAGCGCGTGTTGGACCAGCGCGAGGCCCCCATCCCGCACCTGTACGCCATCGGCGAGTGCGGCTCCCTGTGGGGGCCCTACTACAACTCGATGGGCGACATCGCAGAGTTCATCGTGTCCGGCCGGACTGCCGCGCGTTCGGCCCTCGAAGAAGCCGCCTGGGACCGCTGAAGCCTGAATAACGAGAGCTCGAGAGAGCCGTCAACCGGAGACAACCATGTTGGAAAGCCCTACCACAATCCAGTCGCCGCCACGCATGGCCGCTGCCGCTGCAGTACCTGTGAGTTCGTCAGTGGCCCCTGGCGGCTGGGTCGTGCTGTTCGTGCTCGCCACTGTCTATGTCGTATCCTTCATCGACCGCGGCGCCATTTCTCTGGTCGTTGGGCCCATCAAGCAGGATCTGGGCGCCACCGACCTCGAGATCAGTTGGCTGCTCGGGCTGTCGTTCATGCTGCTGTACAGCGTGCTCGGCGTTCCTGCGGGATATTTGGTGGACCTGTACCGCCGCAAGTACCTGCTGAGCGGCGCCATCCTGATGTGGTCCGGCGTGCAGATGCTGTGCGGCCTGAGCAATACCTACTGGCACCTGTTCCTTGCCCGCATCGGGCTCGGGGTGGGCGAAGCGATGCTCCCGCCCGCGGCCTCGTCGATGATCCGCGATGCCTTCCCACCGGAGCGGCGCGGGCTCGCATTTGGCATCTACAACATGGGGCCGATGCTGGGGAGCGGCCTGGCGCTGGTCCTCGGCAGCTTCCTGCTGACGTTCGCTGCCAGCGGCAAGCTGTCGGGGCTGCCGCTGCTGGGCGGGCTGAAGCCCTGGCAGTTTGTGCTGATCGTGCCGGGATTGATCGGCTTGCCGCTCGCGGCGGTGATGCTGCTGTTGCGCGAACCGCCGCGGCGCGACGCGCCGGTCGACGCCGACCGCGTGACCTATCCGGACGCCCTGCGCTACGCGTGGCAGCACCGCAGCGTCTATGGGCCGCTCTGGATCGCCATCTGCCTCTATGGCATCGCCATCGGCAGCCAGATGGCATGGCTGCCGGAGATCATCAACCGCTCGATGGGTATCAGCCGTCCCGTAATCGGCCAGACGCTGGGCGCGATCAGCCTGGTGGCCTCGCCGTTGGGCCTGCTGTTCTGGGGCAGCGTGGCCGACAGGCTGCAGAAGCGCGGGTGGACCGACGCGCCGGTACGGGTGGCGATCGGATCGACTGCCGTGGCAGGACTCATCACCGCATGCTTCCCGCTGATCCACAGCGCCCAGCTCGGCGCCATTGCGTACGGTGCGCAGACCTTCTTCTTCGTCATCTTTGCCGTGGCGGGAGGGGCCACGATGGCCAATTTCACGCCGGGCAACATGATGGGCAAGCTGACCGCGCTGTACTACCTGATTACAAACCTCTTGGGCCTGGCGCTGGGGCCGACCGTGTGCGCGCTGGTGGCCTGGCTGTTCTTCGACGGTCCCAATGCGCTCGGCCAGGCGTTCGTGGCCTGTTATGTGATCTCGGTCGCGTTGGCTGTCTGCTTGCTGGTTCGCGTCTCCAGATCCCTGCGCGCAGCCGGGCGCCGCGCTGTCCACTAACCTTCAACGAGTCAATACCATGAAAATCACAAAATTAGAGTGCATTCCGGTATCGATGCCGCTGAAGAAGCCGCTGCGATTGCCGAATGTCACCATCACCAAGCTCGATACCCTGCTGCTGCGGTTGCATACCGATACGGGACTGGTGGGCATCGCGGAATCGGGGGATACGTCCTCCTGGTACCGCGGCGAAAGCCAGGCCTCGATGGTCAGCATGATCTGCGACATCTTTGCCCCGCGCATACTCCTCGGCGAGGATCCCTGCAACATCGAGAAGATCGTCGGCGCGATGGACACGCTGGCGCGCGACAACAACCAGGCCAAGGGGCTGGTCGACTGCGCCCTGCACGACCTGAAGGGCAAGGCACTGGGCGTACCGGTCTACCAGTTGCTGGGCGGGCGCACGCGCGAGTCCGCGCCGCTTGGCTGGGTACTCTCCGCAGGTGAGCCGGAAAAGGTGGCGCAGGCAGCGTTGGCGGCCAGGGAAGCGGGTTTCATTGCCCTCAAGCTGAAGGTCGGGCGCGGCACCTTCGACAACGATGTAGCGACCGCCGCCGCCGTGCGCGAGGCGCTTGGCGACGGAGCGCGCATTTGCCTCGATGCAAATGGCTCGTGGAACTATGAGCAGGCATTGCGCACGATTCGCCGGCTGGATGCGTATCACCTCGATTTTGTCGAGCAACCGTTGCCGCATTGGGATATCGAGGGCCTGGCGCGGCTGCGCCAGCGCATCGAAACTCCCTTGTACGCCGATGAGGCTGCACAGGAGTTGCATCACCTGAAGGAGATCGCGGAGCGGCGTGCCGCCGACGGGGTCATCCTGAAGGTGCAGAAGGTCGGCGGCCTGCTCAAGGCCCAGCGCTTCCTGGCCGTGGCGCAGATGCTCGACCTGCCGGTGCTGTGCAGCACCCTGATCGGTTCCGGGGTAGAGGCCTGCCCGACCGCGCATCTGTGGGTGTCGAACCAGTGGGCCTGCCAGTTCATCAGCGAGAGTACCGGACCGCTGGCGGTGCACGGCGTCTGGAACAGCGAAGACATTCCGCATGGCGAAGACCTTGCCATGCACGGCGCGCGTTTTCATCGCGGCCACGTATCTCCCGGCGACGGCCCGGGCTTTGGAGTGGAACTGAACGAGGCACTGCTGTCGCGGATCCGCACCGAGGGCCGTCCGGCGCGGGTGGTTGACCTGTAGGGCACATGAACCCCGCAAGGATTTTCATTCGTCTTAAACAAGGAGACATGACGTGAACAGAGCCAATCAATCCCCGTGGAAGTACGTGATTCTATGGTTGCGGATCTATTTTGGCGCCCACCTGTTTTACTCGGGCATCCGCTTCATCCTGACTTCCTATATCCCGGAGATCCCCGGGCCAGGCGGGGTGTACGTGGAGGCTGCGAAGGGCATCTACATCTTCCAAATCATCAAGTACATGGAATGTATCTTCGGACTCATGCTGCTGACCAATCGCGGTGTATTGCTCGCGCTGATGCTGGAGATGCCTGCGACCGTCAATATCTTTTGGCTGAATACCTTCATCGTTGCCACGCCGCGCCAGCTGTTTACGGGCCCGCAGGAGCTGTTCATGAACGGCGCTCTGCTGCTGGCCTATGGGGGCTACTACGCATCGGTACTACAAGCGAAGGTCGAGCCGATGTGGCTTTGGGACGGATGGAGGAAATTGGTGCGTGCGCGCGATAGCGGAGCCGCGGCGTCGACCGGCGTGCAACGGGTGGATGCCTGAACCAGGAGACAGCAATGAAGAATGAAATGTGGATTGGCGTGTGGATGTGCGTGCTCCTTTCCGTGGCGGCGTGCATCGGCTCGACAGGGCTCGGCTATGCGGACTATCGCCCGCTGCGGAACTTCGATTATTTCGCCCTCGCGTTCTCATGGGTCTTCCTGATCGTGACGCTCGTCAAGGACAGGCACGGCAGCAAATCATGAGTCGCGTTGCGGCATAGCGACCTCGATACTTGATGCTCGATTTGAGCGGCGGCGGACCCTTGCCGCCGCTCCCTTTTTCGCTTCGCGCCCGGAGCGGCGCAAACATTTGTATTTCCCCATGCGATTACCCCACAGCCTTCGCGCATTGTCTTATCCCAACTTCAGGCTGTTCATGGCCGGGCAGGGCGCTGCGCAAGTGGGCAACTGGCAGCAGTTAATCGCCACTTCATGGCTTGCCTATGCGCTTTCCGGTTCGACGCTCGTCTTGGGCCTAGCGGCATTCGCCTTGCAGATTCCATTCTTGCTGATGGCGCCGGTGACGGGTCCGCTGCTTGACCGCCTCGATACCCGACACGTGCTTCTGGCCGCCAATACCGTCGCGTGCGTTCAGTCCCTGGTGATGCTGGCACTCGTGGCCACCGGCACGCTACGGCCGTGGCATATCGTGCTGGCGAACCTGATGCTCGGCATTGTCAACGCGTTCGATTCGCCAGCGCGGCAATCCCTCCTGTCGCAGATGGTCGACAGGAAGGAAGATCTCGCGAACGCGATCGCGCTCAATTCCAGCATGATGGCGGGTGCCCGCTTCGTCGGCCCGACGATAGCCGGTGCAATCATCGCGACCTTTGGGCAAGTGTGGGCATTTGCGGCCAACGCCATCCTGCGCTTCGCGGTCATTTCTGCCCTGCGGGCCATGCGCCTCGTCCGCACGACGCACAAGGCCCAGCCGGAGCCGTGGCTGCGGCAGTTCGTGGGCGGACTCCGGTACGCGCATCGGTTCGCGCCGTGCCGGAACAGCCTGTGGCTGCTCGCCACGATGAGCTTTACCATCCAGACTCATGCGGCCATGATGCCGTGGTTCGCGCGAGAGCGATTCCACGGAGACTCGCGCACCATGGGCATGCTGCTCGGCGCGGCGGGCCTGGGCGCGTTGGCAGGAATGATCTATCTGGCGATGCGCCGCGGGGTAAGCTGGCTCCTGGGCCTGATCGGCGTCGCCTCGGCCTTGGCGGCGCTCGCCACAATCGGCTTCGCCATGGCGTCGGCAGTATGGATGGCGTTTGCGATGCTGTTCATGCTCGGCATGGGCACGATGCTGGCGGCTGCCTCGGTCAATACCCTGATCCAGCTTGCCACGCCGGACGGATTCCGGGGGAGAGTGGCTTCCCTGTACGTCGTGGCGTTCCTTGGCATCTCGCCGGTCGGTGCCTTGTTCTGGGGCTGGGCCGCGCAACATATAGGGACCCCGACGGCCCTGACGACGTGTGGCGTCGTGCTGCTGGCTGCCACTGCGGCCTACCTGGCGAACGTTGCCGTCATGCAAGAGCAGGTCCGGCGGGTGTACAGTCGCATGAACCTGTCATGAGCGCAGGCATCTTCGTCCATCTTGTTTGGTACTGAATCCTCTTCGCCATAAGCCAAATCGTGAACACTCTCGAACTGAAAGGCGTCGATCTGCCGGCCCAGATCGCCGGGCAGGTCCGGAAACTGATTAATCGGGGCACGCTGGCGCCGGGCCTGCAATTGCGCCAGTCGGATCTGGCGGACCAGTTCGGCATCAGCCGCGTGCCCGTGCGCGAGGCGCTCAAGCTGCTGGCCGCGGAAGGCATCATCGAACACGATCCCAATCGTGGCTTCTTCGTCGCGCCGTTATCCACTGATGAAGCGTGCCAGTATTACCGCTACCGGTTTCTGCTGGAGCGGGAATTGCTGAAGACGATCGTCTGGCCGGATGCCGCGCAGATGAAGGCGCTGAGGTCCATGCTGGAAAGGCTCGACACCTACCTCGATACCGGGCAGCGCGCAGAGTGGATCGATCAGTACCAGGATTTCTACGCCTTCCTTTTCGACCTGTCGCCGGACAAGATTCTTCGGCGCGAGGCGATTCGCCTGATCAGGCTCACCGATCGGTATCGGGCCCTGGCCTCGGAGGTGCGGCTGCCGGGTCAGCATCTCACCGCCCATCTGGAGCATACGCTGGTGTCAGCGATGGCCCGGCGCGACCGCGAGCAGTTGATCCACGGCTTCGAGCGCGAGCGCGAGAGGATTCTGACATCCATGCTTGCGACGATCAGGGCGCGCGGTTTGTAGGAAGCCACCTTCGCGCGGACGATCTCAGAACAGCGTGGTGATGCCGAGCCGACGGACTGAGGGCTGCTCGACGACGGTGCGAAGGTAGCGGCTGGCTGGGTGCCTTCGCCGACCTGATAGTTCATTTGCAGGTAGAAGAGGGCACGGTTGCCGTCCGCCAGATCCTCGGCGCCGCGCAAGGCGAAGTAGGACGGTGTCGTAACGCCGCGGCTCATCATCGTGCCGGAATGTCCGCCGGTGTTGCTCACGGTGGAGACGCCGTTGTCCATGCGGCCGAGCAGTTCCACCCCGGCACACACTGACCCAACCGATCCCAGCGTGATTCCGATGGCACGTGGCATCGGGACTGCCGGGCAAGGGAGCGTAGTGGACATGGGATATGAGAGTCGGCGTAGCGATTGTGGAATCGCCGGCCACTGAAAGAGGGAGACCAAGGGGTAGCAAGTATGGTTCCGATTGGTTCGCACGCCACGCATGAGGGAGACCCCGTGCTCTCGCCTGGGGACGACCAGCCCGCCGTGACCATGGCAGTGCTCGGACTGCGAGCGCTCGTGGAACAGCATCTCGCGCGCCGGGAGCGGAGGCTGCCGGCGGAGCGTTCGCTGGTCACGATGCTTGGTTTCAGCCGAGGCATCGTGCGGCGTGTGCTGGACATCCTCGAGCAGGATGGGTTGGTGGTGCGGCGTGTCGGGCGAGGAACCTTCATCGCTAGCGGCGCCGACAGCGGGTTGCCGCTTCTCCGGGCACTTGTGGGGCGCTCGACGCGGCGGCGGATCTGAGCGCCCGCGAGATGCTTGTGGCGCGCCTGACGCTGGAGCCCGCGATCTGCGCAATGGCCGAGCGCGCGGCAAGCCCCGCGGACATGGAGCGGAGCGGATGGGGCATTTACTGCGCCAGCGGGAAGCCGCCTCTCGCGTGGATGACTATGAACATTGGGACATGGCGCTACATCTCTCGATCGCTCGCGCGGTGGGCAGCGCTGCTGACGGAGATGGTCGAGATGCTAAACCGGAAGCGGCACACCGCGCCGTGGCGCCGCTTCCGGCTAGCGTCATTATCCGGAAAGAACCGGCGCGTGTCGGATGCACAGCATGAGGCGATCGTGGACGCGATCCGACGTCGGCAGACCGACGAAGCAGCCGCCGCCATGCGCGCACACCTGACCACCGTGATGCGTTATTACCCAGCGGAGCCCGGCTAATCACACCCGAGCGGCCTGCCTTTCCTCTCCCTCGACTTGCCGTCTTCCCGTTAACAGTTGCATTAGAATTCATAATTGAATAATATCTAGCCTGCAATATAGCCAAGGCCAGCATAGAGCCGCTGCCCAACGGCAGGAGATGGGAGGCAAAAATGAAGAGGGGCACGGCGATGCACCGCATGGCGCGGATCATGGCACTAGTGCTCTGCTGCACCACGGTTCCCGTCGCAGCCTACGCACAGTCGATGATCCCCACGGCAAAGATCCTCATCAATACGGCTGATCTGTTTGCGGAGAGCGGGCGGTTCCTGGCCTACGACAAGGGCTATTTCAAGGAAGAGGGCCTCGATGTCGAACTGGTATCAACCGCCAGCACGAACTCGAGTTCGGACGCGCAGACACCGCTGGCCCGGGGCGAACCGGATCTGGGATCGATGTCGCTCAGCGCGGGGCTGTATGGAGGAATGCATGGAGAACTCAACATATGGTTCAGGGTCAACCGAGTCCCCGGCTGACGCGAGAAAGGACGCGGAGAAGGAGTTTGAGATCGCGACGAGGGCCGCCAGAAATAAGCTGAAGCGGGAGAATGAGCGTGCGGATTCCGACTTCTACAAAGCACTCAGAAACACGGCACCGATGGATTTGCAAGCGATAACGAGTGCACAGGCGAATTTTGCGCAGGCGTTGGCGAATGCCAGTGAAAACTACCACCGAGCGCTCGCGAACGCTGAACGGGTGCGCCTCAGTGCCACTTCAAATACAGAGTCGCCGATCGATAGTAGGGTATCGCCTGCTACCTTGGATCCATTGAGTGACGTCGTAAGACGCCTCGCACTGCAGCACGCGGCGGCATTCACGTCTTGACTCCTAGCGGAATGGGAAAAGTGAGGTAGAGTGACCGCGGCGGACACACGAATAGAGCAGGGCATCAGAGAACGACCCGGCAGCGTTGCGATGAAGCCAACCAAAGCCACCGCGCTCCTCTCTTCGGGGGGAACAGAAGCGAAGATGATCTCACAGCAGTTTAGGAACATGTTGCGCGGCGTCACGGAACTGACCGCGACTCAATTCGAAGAGTTGCAGGCAACGGTGGAATGTATGCGGGCTGAAGCTACCCGTTATCCGTCCATCGGTACGGGACATGAGGGAGAGTCCGCAGTCGTCAACAAGGGGACGGCACTGCCTCGCTCGGGGCAGGCCATGGGAATCGCTATCCTTGCATGTCCCCATGCAGGGAGCGCAACCGAATCCAGGCCCGCCGCAAAGGAGACTTTTTTTCGTGACCGAGCTTGGTGGTGCGGAGCGATCACTGGCATTGACAGTCAACGATCGTCAGAAGGCCAATTTAGTGGAGGTCGCCGATGACGAAGCGGGCGTTACGGAAACGCCGGCGGCCGCGTCCGCGCGGCACTTCGACGCCCCTGCGGATCTAGGCGCGCTCACCGAGCAGCAGTGCGCGGTCCTAGTCCTGCTGATTGAGGGGTTGCCCAGCAAAGTTCTCGCCGAACGACTGGCCATGACTGAAAGGGCCGCGAAGGATCACGTGACCGCGATCCTTGCGTGCCTTGGCGTGGCCAGTCGCAAGCAAGCCACCCTGATCGTGAAGCGCCAACGCCTGGCAGAGGTCCCACGCTTCAAGCCCTCGCGTCCCGATCCCTGCGCACGAGATGACACAACTGGGCGGCCCAGGAGGATTACTTCCATCCCCCCCGCAGGGCTCGGTCTTACCCAACGCCAGGGATCGGTACTCAATCTGCTCCTCGAGGGGTTGCCCAATAAGCTTATCGCGCGCCGTCTCGGCCTGACGGTCACCACGGTGAAGGAACATGTGTCCGCCATCCTTCGGCGGCTTGGCCTGCGTTCCCGTGCTGAAGTGATCTCGCTGATGGACCTGCGCGTGGCGTCTGTGCAGACGGGCGACAGCTTGTCCCTTGCCGCAGCGGAGGCTGTGGGGCAGGAACGCACGATCGAATCGACACAGCGTACGCCGATTACACCGGAAGCTTTGGGATTGACCCAACGCCAGGGTTCAGTCCTAATTCTGCTGCTCGATGGGCTGCCGAATAAGATCATCGCGCGGCGGCTGGGCTTAACCGAGAACACGATTAAGGAACATGTATCCGGCATCCTGCAGCGACTGGACCTGCGCACGCGTACAGAGGTGATGTCGCGCATGAAACGCTACCATGTGCGACACATGGCAACCGTTGACGCGCCTGGCACGCCTCAACAAGGCGGTGAAGAAGGCTTACGCCAATCTTGATTGAGAATCTCACCTCGGTGAGCTGGAGATACTATGAAGGGCCGCGGAAGCAAGCCCCTGGAGTAAAACGAAGATTCGCAGTCTCGTTCTCCAGAGGAGCACGCAAATGAACACGCCTGACACAGCCCCTCAGGGGCAGAATACGACGATCACCGGCTGGCTGTACATGGCCTTCGAACTTGGCGACAAGAGCTGGAAGCTGTCGCTGGGCGATGGCGTGCGTGGACCGAGCCGGCATACGCTGCTTGCTGGTGACTTGAATGCAGTCCTGCAAGTGATCACCAAGGCCAAAGCTCGCTGCGGCCTTGCGCCGCTAGCCCCGGTGCGCAGTTGCTACGAGGCCGGCCGCGATGGCTTCTGGCTGCACCGCTGGTTAGCGGGACAAGGCATCGCTAACCTGGTCGTGGATTCGGCCAGCATTGAAGTCAACCGCCGCGCCCGACGCGCCAAGACCGACCGTGTCGACGGAGACAAGCTGCTCTCGATGTTGATGCGTTACTACGCTGGCGAGCGGCGCTTGTGGGCAGTCGCGCGAGTACCGACACCACAGCAGGAAGATGAGCGGCGTTTGCACCGCGAGCTCGGGCGGCTCAGGCTCGAACGCACGTCCCACAGCAACCGGATTCGTTCGCTGCTGGTACTGCACAACCTGCGGGTCGCCCACATCGGGGACCGATCCTGGAACCACTGGTGGAACGATCATGGCTCGCAACTGCCCGCTGGCTTAGCTGCTGAGATCGAGCGTGAAGTCGCGCGACTGGCGTTGGTCGTAACGCAAATCAAGACAATTGAAACCCAGCAGTACAAGGCAGTGAAGGGCGGCGCCCAGCCAGCCATCGCGCTTCTCGCGCGACTCAGCGGGATTGGCGTGGGCAGTGCCTGGCTCCTAATCAAGGAAATGTTTGGCTGGCGGCGCTTTCACAACCGGCGCGAAGTCGCAGGCTGCCTGGGACTGGCACCGACGCCTTACAGCAGTGGCGAAAGCCAGGTCGAGCAAGGCATCAGCAAGGCGGGCAACAAACGCTCTCGGTGGCTAATGATCGAACTGGCATGGAGCTGGTTACGCTACCAGCCAACGAGTCAGCTCACGCAATGGTTCAATCAGCGCTTCGCACCAGGCAGCAAGCGCATGCGGCGCGTCGGCATTGTCGCACTTGCCCGCCGATTGGCAATTGCCCTGTGGCGCTATCTCGAATACGGCGAGATTCCCCCCGGGGCAAGCCTCAAACCAGTAGTGAGGTGATTCCGATCTAAGTATGGAGAGAGAATCGGTACGAGAGCAGGTCAGCGCGCCCGTAGATGAACCGGGCTACCCCGCGGGTAGCCGTCCTTAGAGATGGGGCGCGCAGGTAACAGGGGTAGTCCTGCGCTTTGCGCATGTGGTATGAGGTGGCCGGGCCTTGCGCCGGCACGGATAGAAGGTAGTCCGGGCAGCAGCCCGGCAATCAGCGACCCCGACCTCAATTTCGCGCCGCATCAGTCCGCGAACGAAAAGTAATGGCTTGCAAGGAGAGAGTATCGCCACAGACATCCGCCTCTATCCCGAAATCCAATACTGCAGGGGGTTGACACCCTTGCCCTCATAGAAGGTTCATCTGCACCAGCGCCTTCTGCATGCGCAGCACCCAGCTCGCCTGCTCGGCGGTCAACACCTAGCGCCGGGGCGCCACCGCCCGCACCACGCAGACCTCGCCGTCGGGACGCCAGGCCGCGCGCAGCAACCCCAGGCTCATGAGTTTCTGCAACCACTGGCAATCCTCCACGTCGCTCTTGCGCCCGGGCACGTACTTCATCTGCCGCGCATCGACCAGCCAGACCGTCAGCCCGCGTTGCTCCAGCACCTCGTGCACCGGAATCCAGTACACCCCAGTCGACTCCAGCCCCACTGTGTCCACCCCGCAGCCCAGCAGCCAGTCGGCCAGGGCGTTGAGATCGTCCGTCATCGCCCCGACTTCGCGCACCGGCTCGCAGCCGGCTTGCTCGGCCAGATGTCGCGGCACCGCCACCCAGTGGCTCGACGCCCCAATATCGATCCCTGCCGCATTCGGGAACACCTCGTCGTCTCGCTTGCGCATTGCCATGGCTTGCTCCACCATCGTTGATGAACGGCAGCGCCATGGGAAGCGTCGAATTCGACTCGATCTCTCAAACGGGATGCGGCACACGCCGCTCGCCACTGTCGCCGACGATTTCCGGACCAGGCTCAGAAGCGGGCTCACACCGTGGCGTCCGGTAACGCCACGGGCTCGCACCAATGACGGGTCGGTCATCGCGGCGCTGCCGTTCCCTTTATAGGGCAGAACCGTTTCTTCGCGAACGCCGAGCACATGCATGGGCTTGGGAGGCTCAGAAGTACGCGTCGGGAAGGCTCGGTCACCATCGCCGCGCACTGCGCCTCAGGGGCACGCCATGGGGGGGCTAGCATGAAATGCCAGATGAAAGTGGCTCGCGCAAGGATCGAGAAAGCCCGCTCGGGGCGGCTGCGGTTGACCTTGTGTCTGTGATTCTGAGACACTAGATTGCTCAAAATATCCTCCATTGTAGGGGAGCGATTTCCGAGCAATAGGTGCATCATTTTGGCCATCGCTCTCGGATACTTCTGGAAGGCATGGCCCCGGGATCGTCCACGGGGCCAGACTCGATAGCCTCAGTTCTTTAACATGACCCAACTCGCCAGCCTCTTCGTTTTCCAGTTGCTCTGGTTCATTCCGCTCCGTCGTATCCTTGCGCGTACGCGACTTCCCAAGTCGATTGCCTTCATTGCCCTATTCCCGGTGTTAGGCCCGCTCGCCTGTGCATGGATTCTAGCGATACGCCCCTGGCCGATCCGTCGGCGCATTGGGGATTCATACCGATGAATAGGGGGAAAGGCCGACGTCCCCAAAGTCTGCCTCAGCATAAAAGAAGCCACCCGAAGGTGGCTGTGTTTTGGGTTCAGTGGATCTACTGTTGTTGTTCCAGCCGGGCATCCGTTGGCCGTCCGTAAATTGGTCCAGCATGCTGAGCGTCTTGGCTATCCACTAATCCTTACCGTGGAAGGGCTTGCGGCCCGCTCCGCAATATGAGCGGCACTGGACGCTGCCAGGCAGTATCAAGTCATTGCGACCAGAAATCATGCAGTTGCAACCAAGTCGATGCTGCGGAAAGGCCTCGGCATTTCCTTCCTGACTCGGCTAAATGTCACTGCAGAAGACGCCGCTGGCGAGTTTAGATCTGTGGAGTTGGCGGGCGTGCTGGGTGTCTGGCTTCTTCATTTCGCGCCTGATCGGGGCAAATACTTGGCACGGTCGTGCCTGGCAAAGTCTTGCTGCTTGAAGCGCCCGATTCTGTAGGCTTCCGACCGATTTTCGCGTTTGGCAGTGCAGTGCTGATCTCGTCTGAATATGTGCCAGAAGTTGCGTGAGTGTTGTTTGGTGCACTTCCGAAGTGGCAATACATGTACCGGCATCAATATGCCGCTCTTGCTGCCTCGCACACTTCTCAGCATCCTTCTTGAGGTGGAACGTGGGGATATCGAGTCCGCTTGATGATTGCCTGCCGGCGGTCATTGCGTTGTCGTATGGTTGCCATCACAACTCCGAGGGGGACAGCAGGGTGACAAGCCAAACAAATAATGAAGGAAACCCCGAAACCCAACCCCACAATTGACAAAACGGCCGATCCACTATACGGAGCTGCCTTCGCAATGCAAAGGTCGGGAGTTCGACCCTCCTTCTGTCCACCAGAAATTCAATATGAAAAAGCCTTGCAACACGTTGTGTTTCCAAGGCCTTTTTTGTTTTTGTTTGGGCGCGGCCGGGCCACCGGGGCCATGTCGCCTGCAAGCTTTATCGAATCGTTACTTGCTCTTGGTGCCGGTTTGTTTTTCGATTTCCTGTAGACGCTTCTGCACATGCGGCTCCCAGAAATTGGATCCGGCACAATCGTACTCCGCAAACACGGTATTCTCCGGGGCCTTTTTCAGCAATTGGTACGATGATCTGGGTTCAAGATAGTTTTCGGAATCATTCATCACCATCTTTATCTCGATCGCCTTGCCATATTGGGGGTGATTGATCAACGTCCAGCGTTCGATCACCCTGGCCTTCTCGCTGCGTTTCAACAGCACGTAACTGCCTCGATCACTGAGCCCGACTGTTTCAATGACCAGTGTCTTGCCTTCCCATTTTGCGGTGGAGTAACCTTCTTGGGAAGGTACGTAGTCGGCTGGCATTTTTCGGCCGTCCATGAATATGCGACGAACTGCGGAATGTGCCTCGAATAACATAAACAAACGATTATTTTCCTGCAGGATCTCGACAGGAAACGGGGCGCGGGTAGCGACTAACCACGGCATACCATTGGGATAACAGAACAGGCCCGGGTCACTTACCTTTGGGTCGAAATTCTCTTTGAGAAATGCCAGCTCGGCTCTTGCCCTTGGCGTGTAGGGCGGATTGTTCATGTCTGGTCGCACGACAAGTTTTTGTTCGGCTGGCATCCAGATGCCTGAGAAATCTGGCACCTGTGCCATGGCACTAGCAGTTAGCATCATGCCAACGGAAAATCCTGCCAATACTCGGTTGAATAAAAATTGAAAATGGAAAATTCTCATTCTTTTGTCTCCGTACCTGAACCTGGTTCTACATAAATCTAAGCCATATCGCCAGCCAGGATCAGTCAAGAACCTTGGTTTCATCCGGGCGCCCATATACGGTGCCGTCTTTCATCTTGATTTCAAGTATGTACATGTTCTTCGTACCTGACTTGTTTGGAAAACCGGTTATGGTGACTTCCTCGCCGACCTTTATGCGAGTGAAATCCCAGCCGCGGCGACGCAGAAGAACACCGGCACTCCCCTCGATCTGCCATTCTTCCAGGGCGCCACTCCCATTTGGCACACTGAGAATGAATTCGGAGTGTGGATTTCGAATGGAAACACTTTTTAGAACACCACGCAAAGTGACCTTGTTTTCCGTGTCATAACTCGCCGGGGAATGGTGAGCGAAACTTGCAGCGGATATAAAAACGAAAGTAAAAAATAATGCTATTTTCTTAAGCATGCCGCCCTCTTATTGGTGGTAGACTAATTATTTTTGTCTGCGCGAAATCGAATGAAGATTGGGTATCTCTCAGGCCAAAGATACTTTGCATCATGTTGTTTGGGTGCCATATGCCGGGCCATCCTGGTCGGGTTCATATTATTTTCGAGCGAACCGATGAGGTTGAATCAGTCTTTCCCGCCGATATAGCCGAGCAGTTTCCCCATGGTGATGATGCTAATCCAAAGCGTCAAAGAGACAATTGCCGCTATTTTTGCTGAACGCGGAGTATCTACCGAGGTATCCCACTTTGCTTTTCTCGGTGCGATTCGGGCATGGAAAAACGCCGCATTCAAGCCTGCAATCAAAATCAGCGTCAACTTCAGACCCATGACCGGGTTATGACTGAACACGTCAATGAAGCCTATTGCCATTGTCGGTCCGGTAAGGACCATCAGCGCGAAGCCACTCCATGCCCAAGGGAGGAAGTGTTTCTCACACTGGGTCAATGAAAGATTGCGGCCGAGTCCAAGCAGGCGCAGGTCAAACATCGACACAGAGCCGGCCAATATGCACATGCCGAAGACATGGATAACCTGCAGGATGGGATAAACCCAGCTCGATTCCCGTACGACGGTGGCAAATCCCGTCGCATGAATCCATTGAACAAGTGACATCATGATTCTTCTCCTATCGCGGCTGGCATGCCCCGGCCAAGACCACCGCGCTTTACATTTTCTTCTCAGACAGCATTGACTCCATCTACTAGGGATGGTGTGGGCATACCCACGCTGGCTTCACCGCTCTTGCTCACACCCGCTTCCTTCCGGTTCCAATTACAACCCTGAGCAGGAGGCTGATCATTGGAAAAAATTGGGGTATGCGATCAGACGCCCCAGACCGACAACACAAATCCACAGCACCATCGACATGGCGGCGAAACATTTCGCAGAGAGTGGCGGCGTGACATTGATATCCCACTCGGCAACGCCGGAATAGACGCGCAAATGAAACAATGTAGCATTTAATCCAGCCACGGAGAGCAGGCAGATTTTTGTGATAAAGACCGGATTGCGTAAAAATTGTGCGCCATCTGAAATAAAAAGACTAACGCCGGAAAAAATAATCAGCAGGAAGCCAATCCACGTCCAGCGCAACAAATAGCCGGACGTCATCTTGACAGAGAGTTTTTGTGTCAATCCCAACAGGCGAAGATCAACGAGAGTGACTGATCCGACAAGGATCATGATGCCTACGAGATGGATCACTTCAAAGATCGGATAACCCCACGTTGATTGCCCGATCAACGCGCCGTAATAAGAATTTTTTAACAGTTCGAGCAATTCCATTATGTCTCTCAGACTATTGTGATCAAGCTTCCGGCTTATGCCTGAGCTTCGATTCGTCGGGCTTCTTTCAGCCGTGAGTTGATGCCTGCCACGCCATTTCACGTGGGTGTCTGTGTCCGGCGCTTCAAGGGCTGCTCCAGAGATGTAGCCCTTTTTTACTAGCCGACCAATGTGACAGGCAGACTCGTGCACCAACAGAGCTGCCGAATAGTATTTAATCTAGTATTCCAAATGATATATTTCAAAAAGGAGCAATGCAAGGGGGTGGTAAGCAAAGTGCGGGTAAACCCCTTTGAGTGTGAGGAAACTCCGCACTTGGCCCGCGGGCGATCCGGGAACAAGCCAGGGCCTTGCCCAGGCGCTTCGTTAGCGCGACGCGGGTGGGCCGGAACGCGTTACCCCTGATAGGGGAGCGCGAGCCAAAGAGGCCGCTGTGCGCTCACGAGAAGGGTAAGCGACCAGCGCTTCCACCTTGAAACGATTGAAGCGACGAAGCGTCGTCCCCACGAAGGAGGATCGTGGAGACGATGAATCAAGTGTCGACAGTTGAGCGGCCGCGCCGGCGGGAGTACAGCGCCGAGTTCAAGGCGATGGTTCGGCATGGAACGGCAATGAGTTTGCTTCAGGCGGGAGTTGACCCCTGCGAGATTGCCTTGTGGCTCGAACACGAGAGCCCGGCGGTTCGCTGGAAGTGTCTGGCCGGTCAGCGCGCCGCGGTCGTGATGACCTGATGCAATCAGCCAAGCTGAACCGCCACGATCCGTGGGCCTACGCCAACGATGTGCTGACATGCCTGCCCGCCCACCTGAACAGCTGCATCGACGATCTGCTCCCCCACAACTGGCAGCTCGCGTCCTGAATGCATCCTGTCTCCCACAACTGTCGTCGACCGGCGGGGTGGGACTGCAGGCCGCTTACGGAGGGGGGTGCGGCAAGGGTATACGCCGAGCGCCTCATTCTTGCCTTCATCCCTTTAAATAAAATAATATTATAAATGCAAAATGCTATTTTATACTGCGACCAGCGCCCGGATAGACGATGAAGCTTCAGCGAAGGCGGGATGACGGGCGTTCACACTTGTTACCCCTTTACAAGAAGTCAGTAGAGCGCATCGTGGTGCCATAACGAGGAGATAGAAGTGCATAAGAATTTAGCCGTATTGGGTGTTCTTATCTTATTGACGTCGTTAGGGTATAGGCGAAGTCTCGGAAGACTGGCTTGTTGCATCGTCTTACCTGTACTGGCAACCACTGCGGCCGGAGATCCTCTCCCCGCCGCGAAGCTGGAGTCGAGAATTATCCATATCGCTGATTATCGTGGATATCTCGAGGCCGACCACCCGGTGCGCCGTGGCATGAACAAGTTTTCAGAACTGGTGGCCGCCCGAAGTGATGGCCGCCTACTCGTGCAAGCCGCCGCGGAATCCGTGCCGGGATCTCCATCAAGGCAGATCGCGTCTCTGCAGGCGGGAGATGGCAGAACGCCAGAGCTGATGCTGCAAGCTACGATCGGACTGGCCGACGTGGAAAAGGGCTTTGGTCTGATCGACCTTCCGTTCACGATCAGCAATGAAAAACAGGCCAGTGCGTTGCTCGATGGCCCTTTCGGCTCCACCCTGTTGGATCGTCTGGCAAGCCGTAATCTGATCGGCCTCGCATGGTGGGAGAACGGCTTCCGACAGGTGACGACTTCTACTGGGCCCATCCTGCATGCGGACGACTTCATAGGCTTGAAGATTCGTGTCATACCTTCGCCATTGTTCGTTGAAAGCTTCAAGGAAATCGGGGCGAATCCCATTCCTTTGCCATTTTCTGAACTGCATGCTGCGTTGAAATCCAAGAGCGTCGCAGCGCAGGATAATTTTTATTCCCAGATAGTGACGGGCAAACTGTATGAGGTCCAGACATACCTGAGCGCCACACGCCACTCTTACGGTGCTATGACATTGATTGCGAGCAAGCGCTTCTGGGACACGCTGTCGCCGGCTGACCAGGCACTGTTGCGTGACGCCGCGGGAGAGGCTGGCCAGTACCAGCGGCGCCTGATTCGCGATGAGGAAGCCAAGATGCGTGCGGACCTTGCATCCAAAGGAATGCGTATGAATGAGCTGGATCCGGCCGAGCTCAAAAAGTTGAGCGTGCGAGCCCGCCCGGTGCTTGCGCGCATTGCAAGTGACTATGACGCTTCCCTTATGAATTTGTATAAGGTCGAACTCGATAAGATTCGTACGCTCCACTGAGCTAGTTTTACCTCGGCGACCCGTTCATCCAGCGCATCGTTGGCGTGCCCGGATCAGACTGGCGATTGTCCACCCCTAGCCGGCACTTCTTCGCGATCTGAGCAGGAAGATCGCCCCCCCTGAAGCTCGGTAAACGTTATGCAATCTATGCGTTACTTTTGGCGGCTTCAAGTCTTTCAAGTGACTCGCAACAAGGTCATTAAATGGAATCTGTTGACTGACTCTGAAACATGGCGTTGAACACCGGCCGCCGGCGCGCCAAAGTTTTGCGTGTTGGCGGGGGACGAACTCGACGAATTGCTCGCCTTGGTCAATCGGGCGGAATGGATTGACCGGCATCGCAGCTTTCACGATGCCATCTTCGAATGGTCGCCTAACAAAGTGCTCAAGCGCGAAGTCCTCCGACTCATGCGCCTTACCGACCGCTATCGCGGCTTCACAATGAACCACAGTTTGCCCGCGAATTCCGCCGATCGCCCGCGCTCGGCCAAATCCTTGTCGCGCCTTGCGCGTGGCTATCGCCCGCGCGTGGTCGCCGCATCGGTGGGCACCATCGCCAGCCTCAGTATTCCCTGCGCATTTGCCGAGGACACGGCCGACAAGCACGAAACCGCGCTGCCGTCCGTTGTTGTCAGTGAAGCCGCTCAGCCGGGCATGGCGCTATCGACGCCCGAATACATGGGCAGCCGCATGGGCCTGACACCGCTGGAAACGCCGGCGAGTGTGGAAGTCATCAGCGGCGAAACGATTCCTGCACGCGGCGACCAGTCCGTGCGCGAAGCCGTCACCCGCGCCACCGGCATCACGGGCAACTCGGCGCCCGGCAACGGTGGTACTTCGCTGACCGCACGCGGCTTCGCGGGTCAGGGCTCGGTGATGCATCTGCTCGACGGCACACGCATGTACGTGGCATCAAATCGGGCAGCACTAGGCATTTCGTTGAGATGTTCGTGACGCTACGCGGCGAGCCATACCTGCTGTGGCGCGCGGCGGACGAGCATGGCGCCGAACTCGACACCCTGCTGCAAATGCGGCGCGAGAAGGCTGCGGCCAAACGCTTCTTCAAGCGGCTGCTTTGCTCATGCCTGGCGCCGCGCAAGATCGTCACCGATCAGCTGCGCAGCTATCCGGTGGCAAAGGCTGACGCCCCGGAATTGGCGAACGTTAAGCACGTATTCGTCAAGGCTGCTTCGCCCGCGTCAACAATCGCGCCGAGAACAGCCATCAGCCAACCCGAGAACGCGAGGGGCGCATGCGTGGGTTTCGCGACTGCAAACGTACGCAAGCTTTCCTTTCGAGCTTCGGTCCGATTCGGCAACACTTCGCGCTGAAACGACATCTGCTGCGTGCTTCGCTCTATCGCAAACACCTCGCTGCGAGATTCGCTGCCGCCTGGTACGAATTCACCGAAGTGCCCCCCGTGCCAATATGACGTGCGTCACCTATCCTGATAGATTAGTGAGCAACGAGATAGGTATGCAGGTTGCATCCGTCCGCGGTGTGGCCATCAGCGCTTGGCTGGGCAGTTCGAAGAAGGCCAGGATGTTGCCCTGTCCGGCATCGAGGAAGATGTACATATAGGGATTCGGCGCCTTGGTCGAGGGCACTTCGTCCTCGGCGATGGCCAGCACGAACTTCATGTCCAGGGGTACGACTCTATGGTTTGCTTGGTGTCGATGCAGCGGTAGGCGACGTGGTGGCCTTTCTTGATCAGCATGGGGAACTCCTTGGTGTGGTAGGCGGTCGCTCTCGACAGAGCCTGAGGCCCGCCGCGGCGAAGACGGCAGGCCTGGGCGCTTTACAGGTTCTTCAGCGCGACCTGCACGTGCTGCTGGAATTGCTCCGGCGCGCCGAGCGCGTTGGCGTTGAGGAGCGCCAGTTTGACCAGGAACAGTTGCGCCTTGTCCGCGCCGGCCTGGTCGATGGCGGTGGCCAGGGCGTCATAAACGGCTTCCAGGCCGGGGATGCTCAGGGTGTTGTGAGGGGCAGTCATGGGACTCTCTCCTAATGGGTCTTCACTGGGGCAGGGCGGTGTTCAGGGCGGCTTGCAGGCGCGTGGCGTCCAGCGTCAGCCAGCGCGCGCACACGTGCTGGTCGGGGCGCAGCAGATAACCCGCGCCACTGGCCTGCACCCCGTAGCGACGGCGGAAGTGGCCATCGGCGTCGGCGAACGTCAGGTCGGCGCCGGTCACCGGGCTGGCAGCCCCGACGGCGATGACGCGCAACTGCACGCCGCGCTCGCGGGTGGCGGCCGCTACGCTCTGCAGCGCTTCGGGCATGGCGTCGGCCTCGGTGAAGTACAACAGGTCGAAGCCGCCGCCCAGATGATCCAGCAGGTAGTCGTTGGCCGCCAGGCGGATGTTTTGCGGCGGGGCACCGTGGGCCGGGCCGTGCACGAACAACGCGTTGTCGTCACCAGGACAGTTGAGCACCGAAGCGGTGTACTCGTGCGGCCGCGAGGTGCGCCAGTGGTACAGCGGGCGCACGAACTTCTCGGTCAGCGAGAGGGACAGCACGGCGTCACGCAGCAGGCGGAAGCCCTCGCTCGGCGGCGTCATGAAGCGCGTGCTCTTGCCCGCCTCCTCGATGATCTCGCGTGCCGCGCCGACCCGCTCGGCGCTGTGGTTGGCCAGCAGCTTCCGGCCGGCCAGTCCCTTGACCACGAAGGCGAGATGCCAGGCCAGGGACTGGGCGTCCTGAAAGGCGGTGTTGGCGCCGCGCACGCCAAAGATCGGCAGCAGGTGGGCGGCATCGCCGGTAAAGATCACGCGGCCGTGCACGTAATCGGGCAGCGTCAGCGTGCGGGCGGAGTACACCGAGCACCAGTCCATTTCCCAGGGGGCGCCGGCATGGCCGATCATCGCCAACTGGGCATCGATGCGCGCCTTGAGCGACTCGGGCTTGAGCGCGTCTTCGGGCGTTTCGCCGGCGGGCAACTGGTAGTCGACGCGCCAGATGCCATGTGGCTCGCGGTGCATCAAGATGGTGTTGCCGGGGTTCCAGTCCGGGTCGAAGTAGGCCAGGCGCTCGGTCGGCAGCGGCAGGTCGATCTTGATGTCGGCGATCACGAAGAAGCCCTCGTAGGAGGCGCCTTCCATCTGCAGGTCCATTGCGGTGCGGATGCCGGAGCGTCCGCCGTCGGCCGCGACCAGCCACTCGGTCTCCAGCCAATAGGGGCCTTCCGGCGTGTCCACCTCGACACGCGCGAAATCGGTCTCCTGCTCGACCTTGACCACCTTGTTGCCCCAGCGGAAATCGATCAGCGGATTCGCCGCGCAGGCATCGAGCAGGTATTCCTCCATGTACTGTTGCTGGATATTCAGCATCGGGAAGAAACGGTCGTCGCCGTCGTGCGGGGCTTCCATGCGGAAGACGCGCTGGCCGCGGTAGTAGGAGTTGCCGAAGCGCCAGGGCAGGCCGTTCTCGCTCATACGATCGGCCACGCCGACTTGCTGCAGGATTTCCATCGAGCGACGCGTGAAGACAATGGCGCGGCTGCCCTGGGACACTTGCAGCTCCGAGGTGACGACGACGCTGGGTACGCCATGGCGGGCCAGTTCCAGGGCGGCGACCATGCCCGCCGGGCCGGAACCGGCAATGACCACCTTCTTGCGGTCCTGCTTTGGGTGGGCGGAAGCCAGCCAAGGCTCGAACAACTGGTAGTCGTAGTAGATCGAAGGACGGGCTGCAGTGGTGGGCAGATGCATGGACTTGACTCCGATTCAATGGAATGGGTTGGGCGTAGCGCGCGGCAGCTACGTCGCTTCCCGGCTGGCCAATGGGTAACCGGGCAGAAGGTATGAAACCTGCGGTCAGGTCGTTGGCTTGAGCGTGCGCGGGATCGGCAAGACCAGGAAAATGACACAGCCCGCAACCAGCAAGGCCGCCGCGTAGAGCAGGCCTGTGTTGAAGCTGTGCGTGACGTCCTTCAGCCAGCCCACGACCAGCGGATTGAGGGCGGAGCCAAGGTTGCCGGTCGCGTTGATCACCGCGATGCCCAAGGCACGCGCGGCGAAGCTCAACGCATGGTCCGGCGTGGTCCAGAAGATCGACATGGCGGTATAGGCGCCGGTGGAAGCCAGGCACACGCCCAGCAGTTGCACCGCAGGATGCGACGAATACGCCGTCAGCAGCCAGCCCGCCGCCGCGCACAGCATCGGCAGGACGGTGTGCCAGCGGCGCTCTTGCGCGCGGTCCGAACGCCGGCCCCACCAGATCATGCCGATGATCGTGCATACCTGGGGAATCGCCGCCAGCAGCCCGATGGTTGTGTTGGTGGCGCCGCCGGCGAAGCTCTTGACGATCAGTGGCGTCCACACGGCCACCATGGCGAGGCTGTTGACCAGGCAGAAATAGGCCAGCGAGAACTTCAGCACGGTGGCGGAGGTCAGTTCGGACCACAGGCTGCGCGACGTTTCGCCAGGCCCCTGCGCCACGGGGGCAGCCCGATGCTCGGCAGCCAGCATCTGCGCGAGCGTTTGCTTCTCGCCCGGCGAGAGCCAGCGCGCTTGCTCCGGCGTGTCGTTGAGATAGAAATACACGATCACGCCCAGCACCGAGGCCGGCAACCCTTCGAGGAGGAACAGCCACTGCCATCCCTTGAGCCCGTACAGCCCGTCCATGCCGAGGATCACACCGGAGGCTGCCGAACCGAAAGCGGCCGTGACCGGCATGGCGATCATGAACAGCGCATTGGCGCGTGCCCGGTAAGCCGCCGGGAACCAAAAGGTCAGGTACAACAGCATGCCCGGCAGGAAGCCCGCTTCGGTGATGCCCACTAACACGCGGAGCCAGTACAGCGTATGCGCATCGGTAGCGAAGAGCGTGGCCGTGGAGGCCAGGCCCCAGGCAACCATGATCGTCGCGATCCAGCGTCGCGCACCAACGCGTGCCAGGATGGCATTGCTCGGCACGCCACACGCAATGTAGGCAAGATAGAACAGGGTGGTGGCCAGGCCGAACTGGGTGCCGGTCAGCCCCAGGTCCTTCATCATCGTCAGGCCGGCGAAGCCGATGTTGATGCGATCCAGGAAGGAAACCACGAACAAGAGAAACAGGAACCACAGCAGATGGCGCGATACCTTGGCGATAACGAGCCGGGCTTCGGCAATGGAGTGATTTGCGCTCAACGTTGCGGCGGCGTCCGCGGGTTGGGGGGCTGCAATGGGTGATCTCACGGGATTTGTCTCCTACGGCGCCGCCGTTGGCTGGATGGATGGAAGGATGACGAACACGACGGCCTCGCACAATCTGATGCCTGGCCGACGTGGGCTGGTCTGGCGCAGCGGTTGTCAGACACGGCTTGCCTATTAGTTGTTCGCGCAACTAGTATGTGCCAACGGCATGCGAATCGGCACTAGGGTTTATACTGGTTGCGTGCGCAACTAGATGCGCCGAATCATCAGGCGAAACCCCGGATCATGCCAACGGGCGTTGATCGACCCGCTTGGTTGAGTCCGCAACCAGTCAGCTGTATAGTTTCTGCATGATTTTTTTGCCTTGAGAGGTACCTGCCGGTGACTTCCAGATACATCCCAATCGCCCTTGACCGCACCTTGACACACCGCCTGCACGAACTCACTAAGCTCACTGACCGGATCACGCAACAGGCCTATGAAGCAGAAGTGGGCATTCCGATGCACGAAGGGCGGTGCCTGGCCGCGATTGGCTCGTTCAGCCCGCTGTCGGTCAACGATCTGGCGCGTCGCGCGAATCTGGACAAGGGTCAGGCGAGCCGTGCGGCGCAGTCGCTGGTCGACCAGGGGCTGGTGCGCAAGGCGGCGAGTGCCACGGACGGCCGCGGCGTCGTCCTGACGGTGACGAACAAGGGGGAGCGCATCTGGCTGCGGGCGATGGCCCTGATCGAGCGCCGCAATGCCGAAATCGTGTCCTGTCTCGATGCCGCGGAGCGGGAGCAATTCGATCACCTGCTTGAGCGCTTGGTCTCACATGCCCGAGAGTGACCCTGCTTGGGTTGCGTCACCGCGGGAACCGCATGATGTGCTGTTCGTAGGATATTTACGAATCCCGGCCATCCCCCTAGTCTGGCTGCCCAGACGTACGGGGAGACAGCCATGCGGATCAGCTTGCAAGTCGTTGTTCACTCCTTCTGCGTGCGACCAGACTTTGGATTCTTTGGGGCGGCAGGAAGCTACTGACCCCCAAGCTTGGGCGGGCGGGGCGTCCGTGGTGTCACGATCGAGGGCTACCCGGCGACCGTCGAGATAGTCGGCACACCCGGACGTCTCCAGCGCACGGCCGCGGCGCAGCTTGCCCTCGGCGGCGGCTGTCGGTGCAACAAGGGTAGGCCACGGTGACTGCTCCGGCAGCGCGGTCAAGTCGACCTCGCACTGCGAGCGCTGCCTGACCCGGCGATAGGCAACACGTCAAGAATGCTGATCTGTGGCATCGACGCTGTGATCGCCTGGTCAATCAACATCTTGTTGGGCGGGTTTGGCTCGTTGCCTGGCCGGTGGATAATCGGGCTCTGGTGCAAATAGTGAAGGCCAGCGAAGAGCGTCCGATTGCGGGGCACCTCAGCGAGCTGAGAGAACAGCCATCCAGACAGCGGGCGCAGTGGTATCTTTGAGGCGCAGTTCCGTCAGGTTGAACTGGCCTTTGCGAATGCGATGCATCAGCTCGATGCCGGAAATGGTTGTCGCCACAGTCCTAAAGCGTTTAAAGCCGTGCATCACGTTCACCCGCGCTTTGAGGTTGCGATGATCCTGTTCGATCAGGTTATTCCAGTACTTCGACGATCGCAGCGTCGTACTTTCGGGCAGCAATTCATCGATCGTCATTTCGCGCACTGGGCGGTGAGATGCCGCGCTGCCGTCCAGCGTGATTGTCTTCGGAGCGAGCCCTTGGTTCGCGAAGAAGGCCTTGGCAGCAGCGACATCGCGCCTTGACCTGAGCCGGAAATCGACTGTCTTACTAGCCCGGTCAACCGCACGGTAAAGATAGGCCCACCTGCCAAGGATCTTCACGTAAGTTTCGTCGACTCGCCAAGACCGGCCGGCTGCCATAGCAAAGCGATTCCAGCGCTTAACGAACTCCGGAGTGAACCGCTTGACCCAGGGCATGATCGTCGTGTGCGCCAGTGACAGACCGCGCTCGGCCATCATCTCGACCAGATCGCGCAGGCTCAGCTTGTAACGCAGGTACCGACGAATGCACAAGACGATGACTTCGCGATCGAAATGCCGCCCTTCGAACAGCTTGTCAATGTTCCTTAGCTTACTCATTTGTTTGCCACGCGCTCGTCAACGTCCTGAGCCTATGCCGCTCGTGGCTAGGGGGCGGTGCTCGGCCGACTTCACAATCCGCCGAGCGTGGCCCGCATCCGAAACACCATTGGAGACCGTATCTTTCTTGCCAAACCGACGTTCTGGATCAGAATTTCAAGTCCACGCAGCGACCGGGCTAATGTCAATCCGGGACGGCAACCGATGATTTCCATCGTGCCCCACGAAGTGTTGGCAAGCGCCGTCAGAACCCCGACCACCGACAGAAACGGCAACCCTACCTTTCTATCACCCCAATCCAGTCGAATTTCAACAGTGGCCGAGATCGCCATATGCCATAAAAAAGAACCCCGCGTTGCCGGGGTGGTAACGCGGGGTGGGAGCGGGTGGACGGGAAATCCACACGGCCCTCACTCTATCAGGTGTACATGAGAAAGCCCCTAGCCCGATTGGGGGGTAGCAACATGCGGTGGATGCCCATCCCCACGACAGCCTTTTGTTGCATTTTCGATACATCTAAAGCCGGCTCCACCTGGGCCTTTAATCCGGGATCCGCAACACAGAAATTGCCATCGCATGACGCGAGATACCCCAAGATTTGGATGCAAGCTTTCTATGGTGCACCTCACGCAGATGAAAGTGGAGTCCCATGCATGCATGCTCTTGTTGCGAACAGTTCTTTCCGCCAAGTGCCCCCACAGCAGTGCCCGTTGTAGGCCGCTAATCGCACATTTCCACGGGCGGCTTCTTCGGGCATCAGGCTGCTGCCATGTAAAGTAGTTACTTAAATACCAATTCGGTGTTTAGTTAGGTGAATCTGCCATGCGCACGCAATCGGGCAGCATCTCATGGTTTCGGCAGAACGGCGATTGACACGGACTGTGGGGCGGAAAGACGGGGTAGAAGGACAATGTTTTCAGAGCAGGTTGGGGAGATTTTTGCGGCACTGGCGGAATTAACACCGCCTCAGATTGAAGACTTACGGGCGATGATGGATATGATGAACGGTGAGGGTATCCGCAACCCATCCATCAAGACAGGTCAGCCTCTGGCCGACCGTTACTACGGCGGCACGCGTGTTGGGAACAGTGACTTTCAGGGCCAGCGACAGCGGATGTTTTACCGCGATAGCGACAAGCCCTTGAACGCTGACAGAGGGGCACCAAGTTTTCAGCTCAGTCAGGCCAGCAGGTTCATTGGCACCGATTCTTTCCCGTGCGATCTTAGCGAGACTACCTACGTGCTTCCGGCGGCGAACATGGAGACCTGCGGAGGCGTTGCCGCGCTCAACGCTCGCGATTCCGTTGACAAGCATCTGGACGCCAATGCTGCCACTGTAGCTGTGCATGAGGTACTGGCTGGCGACGACGCGCACGACGTGCATGGTCAATCGTTTGAGACAGCGGATGCCTCTTCAATGATGCCGGAAGAAACAGGGCTGACCCACCGCCAAGGCGCGGTTCTCGTCCTGATGCAGGAGGGATTGCTCAACAAGGACATCGCCCATCGCCTGGGCATAACGGAGCACACTGTCAAGGAACATGTGTCGGCCATTCTCAAGCGGCTTGGCGTGCGCACCCGGTTTCAGGCGGTGTCGTGGATGAAACGTCTCAACGAGCATGACCAATCGTTCGAGCCGGCGCAAAGCATTCCAATCACGCCAGAAGAACTCGGTCTGACACAACGCCAAGGCGCGGTGCTCGTCCAGTTGCTGGAGGGATTGCCCAACAAGCTCATCGCTCGAAACCTGGGCTTATCCATCAACACCGTCAAGGAACATGTGTCGGCCATCCTTCAGCGGCTTGATTTGCGTACTCGCTCGCAGGTGATATCGCGAATGAAGTATTTCTGTGTGCGGGCTGCTGTTGACCGATGAACGTGTCGAGAAGATGCGCTGCGGGAAGAGCAGAGACCTCACTACGCTGCACTACAACGACAAGATCACGCTGACCGGCATCCCGCTGGAAGCCTATGAATATGTCGTGAACGGCAGACCGGCGGTGGATTGGGTGGCGGAGTGGCGTTGTTGCATAAATCGAACTTGAAGACAAAGAGGCTCCTGTGATCCGAAATTCAGGCGATGCGGATGGCTGCGGGCGCGCAAGGGCCGCCATGCGGTTAAGCACGCCTACGCGGATCGCCACCTCGGTTGCTTGCGAGCCGATGCAGCGCGCCCACAAGCTACTGCCCATGAGCGTCTTGAGCCGGTACATCAGGTTCTCGACCCGCGATGGGGGCGGTGGTAGCCGCAGGCCTTCTTCCATTCCCCTCGCCCGTTTCGCGCAATGGCATCGATGGCCTCGTTGCGCCGCTGTGCGCCGGGCTGGGCGAAATCGTCAAAGTTAAAGTCCGCCCACGTGAGGCCCGCGACCAGCGTTAGGATGAACGGCGTCGTCAAGCTCTACAAGGCAAGCGCGGGCAGTAGCACGTTAATCGATGCGCCCACCAGAAGCGCGCTAGCAGTCGTCCAGCGGGCACTGCGCTGAAGCCATCACGCTACTTCCAGTCGCTTCACCCGTGCCGCAGCCTGTTCACTACTGCGGCGGGTTGGGCAACTGAAAATTTCGTCCTTCCCCGCAGCACCTCACGTAGTCATGAGTTGCCATTGCAAACTGTCGCCAAAGTGACATTTACGCGGTCGGTGATAGCACACGTGCAAGTAGTGCGAACCCGGATGCTATACGTCTATCTGATAGCGACGACGCATCATCCTAAATCACGGATGGGCACATTGAGCACTATACTGCAACTTCATATATCTCCACCTGCGAAACGGGATGACTATTGCGCGATGGCGTAAGGCATCCTACATATTCACAATCCGGAGGTTGCCATGAATCCGCTCGTCCAAGCCCTGACTACCTGCGGCGGAGAGCTGCTGGCGGAACTCGAAACGATCTACAAGGACATCCACCAGCACCCAGAACTGTCGATGCAAGAGGTTCGCACCGCCAAGCTCGCGGCCGATTACATCGAAACGCTGGGCTACGAGGTGACGCGCGCGGTGGGCGTCACAGGCGTCGTTGGCGTGTTGCGCAATGGCGAAGGCCCTACCGTGATGTTGCGTGCCGACATGGATGCACTACCCATGGCGGAAAATACCGGCTTGCCCTATGCCAGTACCGTCAAGGCAAAAGATGAAGATGGTGTGGAGGTAGGCGTGGCCCACTCCTGCGGGCACGACCTGCACGTGACCTGGTTGATGGGGGCGTCGCGCATTTTTGCAGAGCATCGCGACGCCTGGAAAGGCACTGTCATGCTCGTGTTCCAGCCCGGCGAGGAAGTGGGCCGGGGTGCAGCGAGCATGGTTCAGGATTGGGGGGAGGGGCGCTTCCCCAAGCCGGACATTATCTTGGGACAGCACGTGATGGTAGGACTGAGTGGAACGGTCTGCTACCGCCCAGGTGTCATCCTGTCAGCCGGTGACAGCTTGAAGATCAAACTATTCGGTCGCGGGTCACATGGCTCACAGCCGCAGACCGCCATCGATCCGGTGATCATGGCCGCCGCCACCACATTGCGCCTGCAAACCATCGTTTCGCGTGAAATCTCGCCGCTGGACAACGCAGTGTTGACCATTGGCTCGCTGCAGGCCGGCACCAAAGAAAACATCATTCCTGACGATGCCACGATCAAGCTCAATATGCGCACCTTCGACGAAGATGTGCGCGAGTACATGCTGTCGTCTGTCAAGCGAATTTGCTGCGCTGAGTGCGATGCCTCCAATGCCGAGCGGCCGCCCGAGTTCACCACCCTGAGCAGTTACCCGCTAACCGAAAACGACGATGCGTCGACCCAGAAGATCGCGGCAGCCTTCAAAGCGCAGTTTGGCGACCAGGCCTACGAGACGGCTCCGGCGTCGGCCAGCGAAGACTTCAGCATCTTCGGGCGTACGTGGAATGTGCCATACGTTTTCTGGTTCGTCGGCGGTACCGACCCCAGTGTGTATGCACAGGCCAAGAAGGACAAGCAAATCAATAAGATACCGAGCAATCATTCGCCCAAGTTCGCACCGGTCATCCACCCGACGCTGGAAACGGGGCTGCAGGCCATGCTGACGGCGGCGTCTGCCTGGCTTTGCGGTCAGCAAGAGGCATGATGGAACACAGTCTCTTTGTCTTGGTCGACCTGTTCGGTACCTTCGCTTTTGCAGTCAGCGGTGCTCTTGCCGCTGAACAGAAGCGCCTCGATCTGTTCGGTGTCGTCGCGATCAGCTATATGACGGCCTGTGGCGGAGGAATCGTTCGGGATCTCTGCCTAGGCTCGTTACCGCCGGTGGGCATTTCAGATTGGCGGTATCTCGCGGCCTCGGTGTTGGCCTCTGCGATGGCAATCTGGGCGCGTCCAATCGTTGACCACCTTAAGCATCCTGTCGTTTTTTTTGATTCGCTTGGACTGGGCTTCTTTGCAGTCGTTGGTGCACACAAGGCGCTGCTGTTTGGCCACAACATCGAGGTTGCCATCGTTCTCGGCATGGTGACTGCTGTCGGCGGTGGCGTGATGAGAGATGTGGTGCTCAATCGCGTACCGATCATCCTACAGAAGGAAATCTATGCGCTCGCTGCACTGGTTGGCGCAGGCATACAAGTTCTTGGACAATTCATGGAATGGAGGGTAGCAGTCACGCCTTGGTTTGCGGCGTCGATCTGTTTCGCGATCCGCCTGCTTGCGCTCCGCTATTCCTGGAGCCTTCCTCTTGTCCATAAGACGGACGCCGCGTAGTCGGCTTGATTTCAATTCGAACCACGCTCCAAACCCACTGCGGCCATCGACTGCACGCCCTGGTCGCGAATTAAGCTGCTGCTCTTCTTTCCAGTTCCGTGGGGAGCTCCAGGGTGCTTCGGTCGGACTGGGGTACCGAGCTGGCCTGACGGTGAACGTTGTGGGTCAAGAACCCCCGTTCGCGGCTTGGCACTTCGAACCAGTCCGGATGTGCGAACGAAGCCCCAATGTCTTCCAGACCGCTCTTCCAGTGATCCTCCATCGTGTTAATGCTGAATTCGTAGTCCTTGTGGTGTCCCCCGTAATGCTTGTTCTTGTAGATCAGGTGCGCCACGTTGATCGAACTACCACTGGCCGCCTCTTCAGCAGGACGGAACAAGGGATCTGTCTTGCGGTGATCTGCGGGAACCTGCACAAGTAGCGCTTTGATGAAGAAGGCGTGCTTCTGGCGATTCGCAAGCAGATTGGTGATCGCGCGTGTACGACTTGAGTACTGAATGTCCTTGGCGCGCTCCGATACGTCAAGGAATGTTGACAATATCGCCATTCGTGGGCAATGTGACTGCGCGAAAAAAGGCCGGCATATCTGCCGGCCAAGCGTCCTTGCGCCCAGTGAACAAAGGCAAGGTCGATATGACTTGTCT